>DATKGB010000113.1:0-7574 GCA_035544315.1 Verrucomicrobiia bacterium | reverse complement strand
TGCCGGTCCCAATAGCGGTAATAGTTCGAAATCGCGGATCGTGAAACGCTCGCGCGCGCCGTCGTAGTCGAGCTCGGTGCGCGAGACGTAGCGCCCGTACGCTCCGGCATGAACGATCGGAATGCCGTTGACGACCTCCGGCTCGAAGAGCGTATCGTGACTGTGGCCCCCCAAAATCACGTCGATGCGCGGAGCGCGCGCCGCCAGTAGTCGATCCAACGATAAGCCGATGTGCGAGAGCACGACCAGCATGTCGCCACGCGGCACGCCGGCCGCATACTCGTTGATCGCGTCCCACGGTTGCAAGAAGCGCCAACCGAAGACGCGCTCCCACTTGCTCCCGACGGGGTACTGCATGATCAGGAGCCCGAGCAAATGGATGTTCACGCCGTCGCGTTGCAGCACCAGCGAGCGTGCGAATGGCAACGGCCGCTCTTTGATATCGAGCAAATTCGTGCAGATCAATGGGTGGCGCATCCGCGCGGCGCGCGCGCGCAACAACCCGAAGATGTAGTGATATTCCCGATTGCCGATCGCTTGCGCATCGTATCCGGCAGCGTCGATCTCGGCGACGATCGGTTCGCGCCGATGATAGACGGTCTGGCTGCCGCGCAGCGAGTCGCCGCAATCGAACAACAATCCCGGCCGCTGCGCTCGCAGCGCTCGGAGCGCCGGGGCGAATCCGCGGTGATCGTGCAGATCGGAGGTGTGGTAAAGGCGGATCATGCCAGCGGCTTTGCGGCCAGTTCGACGGCAAACCGCGCGCAGCGCTCCAAGGCATCGGCCGGTCCCAGCCGCCCGCGCAGCTCGGCCAACTGCGCGTGCTGCGCGCCGGGATCGCACAGAATGTCATCCATCGTTTCGGCCAGCCGTTGCGGCGTCGCATCGTCTTGCAAGAACTCGGGCACCACGATCCGATCCATCACGATGTTCGGAAGCGCGAAGTATTTTCCCGGAAAGACGCGGCGCCCGTAGGCCACGAGCAGCGGAGCGTTGACGTATAATGCGACGGCCGGGACGCCTGAGAGCAAGGTCTCTAAGACAGCGGTTCCCGATGCGACCCACGCCGCATCGGCATCCGATAGGGCCGCGCTCACACCGCGCGCGATCGCGATGTCGGCGCCGGCCCGCGCGATCGCCGCACGCAACGTGCGTTCGCCGGCATCGTCGGCCGCCGCGACGACCGCGGCGAGGTGCGGTCGCTTTTCGCGCAAGCGTCCGTACGCGTCCAGCAGGCGCGGGATGTGATACTTGAGTTCGCTCGCGCGGCTTCCCGGCAGGAGCGCGACGCGCCCACCGTCGGCCGGCGGAGCCGGACGCGGCGCGCGCGGGTGGTATCGCCCCGCCAGCGGATGGCCGAAGTATTCGATCGGCAGGCCGAGCCGGCGATAGAAATCACGCTGGTGTTCGAATGCGGTCACGGCGATAGTCAAGGCTGCAACCGCTCGCGCGCGACGTTCGCTGTCGAGCCAGGTTGCGGGCGGAAAGAGATCCAGAATCGGACCGCGGTAGCGCAAGCGGCCGCGCAGTATCGCCGCCAAGCGCAGGTTAAACGCGCCAAAATCGACCAAGACGACCAGGTCGGGTTTGGAAGCGGCGATATGAGCGGCCGTCGCCCATCCCGCGATCAACAACTTTGGAATTCGCGGAATCGCTTCGAACGGACCCATGCTCGCCCAACCGGTGTGATCGCGCCACAGCGAAAAGCCGGCATCGCGCATGCGCGCAGCGCCGATTCCTTCGAACGACGCCGCCGGGTCGAGCCCGCCGATGGCTTGCGCCAGCGCTACTGCGGCCAGCTCGCCCGAAGCTTCGCCGGACGAAAAAAAATAGCGCACCTAAGGAACCGTTATTTGATGATACCGCGAAGCGACGGCGCCTCGACGAAGGCGATCATGTCGCGGCCGGGCGCGGTCGTCACGCTCGCGCGCATCCCTTCGAGCGCTTGCGAGACGTTGAGTTTCGATCCGTACATCAGCCGATAGAAACGTTTGATCTCGGCGCGTTCCTCAACTGAGAACTCCGCTCGCCGCAAACCGACCGCGTTGAGTCCGCTGGGGCCGTCGCGGCCGCCTTCGACCAGCAGGAACGGCGGAATATCTTTGGTGATTTTGGTCGCACCGCCGACCATCGCATAGCGCCCGACGCGGACAAACTGGTGCATCCCCGCCATCCCGCCGATGGTTGCGTGATCGTCGATCGTGCAATGACCGGCCAACTGGGCGGCGTTGGACATCGTTACGCTGTCGCCGATCGTACAGTTGTGCGCGATGTGCACGTAGGCCAACAGCAGGCAGTCGTCGCCGACCGTGGTCGCTTCACCCTCGCCGGTCGCACGTTGGACGGAAACGTATTCGCGTATGACCGTTCGGTTTCCAATCTTAGTGTATGCGGTTTCGCCGAGATATTTCCGGTCCTGCGACGCAGCGCCGATGGTTGCAAATGGAAAAACCTGGCATTCTTCACCGATCTGGGTCCAGCCGTTGGCGATCACGTTGGCCTGCAAGACGGTTCCGGCGCCGATCGAGACGTGCTCGCCGATGATGCAAAACGGGCCGATCTCCACACCGCGCGCGATCTTAGCTCTAGGATGAACGATCGCGGTCGGATGGGTTCCGCCGGTTTTGCTTTCAGACATTGAGTACCGTGGCGTCAAACCCCATCACGCTCGGGTCGGTCCCTAGCGAGAAAATCAACTCGGCGGAGCAAACGAACTCGTCGCCGACGTGCGCTTGAGCCTCGACCCACCCGATGTTGCGCCGATGCTTGCGCAACGTAACTTCCATCGTTAGGCGATCTCCGGGAATGACCGGGCGACGAAACTTCGCTTTGTCGATACCGGCCAAGTACGGCGTCGTACGCGAAGACGCGCCGGGCTCCATCACTACGCAGCCGGCCAGCTGCGCCATCGCTTCGATCATGTAGACGCCGGGAAACACCGGGTTGCCGGGAAAGTGTCCGTTAAACATCGGCTCGTTGAAGGTGATGTTTTTGTAGCCCAGCGCGCGTACGCCGGGTTCGAGTTCGAGGATTCGATCGACCAGCAAAATCGGGTAGCGATGCGGCAAGATCTCCATGATCTTGCGGATGTCAAGTTCGGCCATCAGGTGCCTCTCGAGATAGGTGCGCTGCGAGCGCGCAACGCGCGCGCCGCCTCGCAATGCAAATGGTGACCGCTCTTGATCGCCAGCACGTCAAACTGCGGCCACGCGCCCAGCAACGCAAAATCGCCGAGCAAATCCAAAACCTTGTGCCTAACGACTTCGTTTTTCCAGCGAGTCGGCTGCATCGGACCCGCCTCATCAAAGACCAGCGCGTTCTCGAGGCTGCCGCCTTGGGCCAAACCGCGCGCGCGCATCCCTTCGACGTCGCGCAAATAGGCGAAGGTTCGCGCCGCGCAGATTTCGTCGCGATACAACGACGGCACGATCTCCCCGTCAAAATATTGCGCGCCGATCGGCGCCGGAAAATCCGCTAAGAAGCGCACGCGAAAGCGATCGGCCGGCAGCGCGATCAGCGCGCGATCGCCGCTCCGCAGAGAGAACGGCTCGGCCAGCGTCAAGGTCGCGCGCGGGGCGCCTTGATCGACCAGGCCGACGGTATCGATCGCGTCGGCAAACGTTTTGGCGCTTCCGTCGGTGACGGGGATTTCGGGACCGCTAACGTGGATGTCGGCGTTGCTTACGCCCATGCCGAACAGCGCGGAGAGCAGGTGCTCGACGGTCGATACGGTGGTCGTGCCCGACCCCACGACGGTTGCCAGCGAGGTCGCGATCACGTTCTCGGCGACCGCGGCGACGCGCACGTTGCCGGACAGGAAGAACGTCAGTCCGCTATCGACGGCCGCCGGGCGCACTTCAACCGCACACGCGACGCCCGTGTGCAGCCCGATGCCGTCGAAAGCAATCGGCGCGTTGAGAGTGGCCTGCGAGGTCAAGGCGATTTACTCGCGGGAGCGCTCGCGCTCCAAGGCTTCCACACGAGCGATCAGTTTAGGGAGATTGCGAAGTAGAACCTCTTGACGTAATCGCGCGCGATGATCGCGCGCGGGCGCGCCGGAGATCATCGAGTCGTCGGCAACGTCGCTCCACACTTGCGATGCGCCCGCGATGGTTACGCGCGAACCCACGGTTATGTGTCCTTTGAACGAAGCCATCCCACCGACTTGCACGTAGTCACCGACGATCGTCGTTCCGGCCAGCCCCGAGAGGGCGGCGAACGCGCTGTGCCGTCCGATCCGGCAGTTGTGGCCGATCTGAACTAGGTTGTCGATCTTGGTCCCTTGGCCGATCTGCGTGCTGCCGGTCTGAGCGCGATCGATGCACGTATTCGCGCCGATCTCCACGTCGTCGTCGAGTACGACGTTGCCTACTTGCGGAATGCGCTCGAGACGTCCGTCAACGTTCGCCCAGCCGAAGCCTTCGCTGCCGATGACCGATCCGGTCTCCAAGACCACACGATTGCCGATCAGACAATCGTCCATGACCGTCGCTCGCGGCCGCAACCAGCAACCCTCACCGACGACCGTTCGTGCGCCGACGAACGCGCCGACGTCGACGACGCTCCCCGAACCGATCCGCGCTTTGGATCCGACATACGCGTTGGCCCCAATGTATGCATCGGCGGCCACGTCCGCGTCGGTTTCCACCGTCGCGCTGGGATGTCGAAACGGCCCTCGCGGTCGTGGCGTGCGCAGCAGTTGCAGGAGAGTCGCCAACGCCAAACGCGCGGCTGCGACCCGGAGCAGCGGCTTGCCGACGAGCGAATTGTCGACCAGGTCCGCGTCGACTAGAACCGCGGCCGCGTCGGACTTCAAAGCCGCCGCAAGATAGCGCGCGTCGGTTGCAAACGTCAGCGCGTCTTGGGTGGCTTCGTCGATCGCGGCAATGCGAGCGATCGCAATGGTGCCATCGCCGACGACGGATCCGCCGACGCGCGCGGCCAGTTCTGCGAGCGTTCCGAGCATTAGGGCACTACGGAGACGGAGTAACCGTCTCCGTGGTGATGTCGAGCGCCTTCTCCACGTCCTTGGTGATATCGGTGCCCCCGTAACCAACGCCCTCGTGCGTGACGACCAGCTTGAGGTTTTGCTGTTGGGCGACCCTAGCCGCCGCGCCGCGAATCTTCTCGGTCAGCCGATCGGTGATGGCAGCGTATTTGGCGCGTAGGACAAAGTCCTGGCGAGCCTTCTGCTTGTTGCTGGCCTTGCTCGTCGCGAGCGTTTGTTCGTCGGCCTGGAACTGTCGCTGGTCGTTCTGGTACTCCGGCCAGTTGGCCGCGATCCGCCCAACATCGACCAGACCGATGGGGCTGGGCGGACTGCAGGCGGCGCTAAGCGTCGCGATCAGTCCGAATGCAATAATATGTATTTTTTTCACTCGTGTAAACTTTCGACGTCCTTGCTGATTTCGTCCGTCAGGTCGTAACCGCCGGCGGCGGCCTCGACATTTTCGAACACGACGTTCAAGCCGCGATCGCGCGCGATCCGCGCGGTCTCGCTCTTGATTTGCGCAACGATTTTGTCGTAGAGATCGCTGCGTTGTTGTTGGAGTGCCTGGAGCTGCTTGGCGGCGGCCCCGGTCGCTCCAACGTCGGCCCCATGGAGGGCCGCGTATTGGCGGTCGAGATCGGCCTTGGTGGCGTTGTATTCGTCGATGGTTTGCTGCGCGTCGGCCTGAAACGCGCCGGTAAATTGCTGATGAATCTGCGTGATCTTTGCCTGCAGGTCCGGCGTGACGTGCGACGGCAGCGGGGGAGCGCCCAAACCGCGGATTTGCGAGGCGACTTGATTGCGGCGCGATTGCAGTTGGTTGCGGGTTTGTCCGTTGATTTGCGCGGCGCGTGCGCGAACCGAAGCCGCGGCTTGCGTCTGAAGTTCCGTGCGGTATGCGTTGAGATTCGCTTGATCGCGGGAACGCAGAGCGCCCAAAGACACGGCCTCTTTCTTATCGAGCGCGGCATATTGCGCGTTCAGCGCGTTGCGGGTTGCGTCGTCGAGCGCGAGGTTTGAAAGCCGCGTCTTGATCGAAAGGCGCTGCGACGCATCGGCTTGGGAAAGCTGTAACGAAAGCTGCGACTCGGCCTGCTGCTGTTCTTCGACGCGCGCTTGGAACTTTCGATTGGCCTGAACTTGGAACTCTTTGTCAACCGCTGCAATCGCGCTGCCGTTCTGGGCGATCACGCTGTTCTGATAGGCCACATAGTCCGCGTTGGCGGCGCTCGCGGCGCTTTGGGCTTGCTGCGCCGATTGCGCGTTCATCTGCGCGCCGGCCTGGGCCCCTTGCGGCGCGGCTCCGGCCGCGCTCAGCGCGGCGTTGACCGCGACTTGTTCGCGGCGGGCGTAGTCGCCTTGCTTTTGCGCCAAAACTTTGTTGGCGCGATCTTGCGCCGCCTTGAGCTCGACGTTGAGCGCTTTGGTGTCGTCGGCAATCTCGGCAGCCGAACGCGGCACCGCCGGAGCGGACGCGACCAGATTGATCGCGGCGATCGCGTCGTCGATTTGACCCAACTGGGCGTACAGCGGATGGTGCTTCACGACGTCGTCCAGACGCACGTAACCGATGCCTCGGATCGACGGCGAGTTGACGTCGACGTGTCCGCAGCCCGCCAGCAACAGCATCAGCGTTGCGACACAAGCCTTACTTACTGAGCGCATCCTGGACATCTTTGGTGATGTCCGTGCCGCCGTAGATCACGTCCGCGCGATCGATCACCAAGAGCAGGTTCTTTTTCTTGGCGGCGTCCGCGGTCACGGACTTCGTCTGGTCGACCAGCGGCTTGAGCAGGGCGTCCTGCTTGTCCGACACGGTCTTGTTGTAGGCGTCGGCCACCGCCTTACGATCGGCGTCGGTCTTCGCTTGGGCGTACTTACCGCGATATGCGTCGCGTTGAGCGGCGACGAACTTGGAGAGCTGATCGTTGGCGTCTTTGACCTTGGGAAGATCGTCTAGAACGGTCTGGTCGACAAAGCCGATTTCCGAGGTCGTCGGCGTGGAAGCCGGCGGCGCGATCGCCTGGGACGAAACCAACAAGTCGATCACTTCCTTGGAGATGTCTTGACCGCCGAACACGACGATTCGTTTGTCGACCACGACCGATAGGTTGTGCGACGAGGCGACCTGAGCGATCGCCAGCTGCGCGCGCTGCAGCAACGGATTGATTACCTCGTTCTTCTTGTCGGAGAACTGCTGATCGAACTGCATCGAGATGCGTTGACGATCGGCGTCGTTCTTGGCTTTCTTCATCTGAGAGGCGAATTGCCCGTCGAGCTGCGACTTGTAGGCCGCCAACTGCGCGTTGGCGCTCTGAAAGGCCGGCAGACTCCCGATCATCGTTTGATCGAGGTATCCGACATCGGCGAGGTCGACGGCCGACGATGCCGGCGCGACGGTTAAGGCCAGGAATAGACAGGCAAATAAGGCGTGGACGATTCGGATTTTCATGTACTTCCTACGTTTTAGAAACTCTGGCCGATGCCGAAACTGGTGTGGGTGCCGTCCTTACCGCGAGCGATGTCGATGCGCACGGTGTGAAGGTTGAGCTGCGGCACGTCGAAGCGAATGCCGAAGCCGTAG
>DATKGB010000112.1:0-2079 GCA_035544315.1 Verrucomicrobiia bacterium | reverse complement strand
GGGAATACGCCTCCTTGCGAATAGCCTGTGGACGACCCAAATCGCTCCTTAAAGGAGCGCGGCCCCGGTTTGCAAACCGATGCGAATTCGTTGCGCGCGGCATCGCTGGAAGCGGCGATCAAAAACGCTGATTAAAGAAATTTCTCGACGACGGGCCCTTGCGCTATCATCGTGAAATCATTTAATCTTAAAAACTCACTCGCGTCGCTTTTCTTTAGCGCTGTCCACCCTTGGGAGAAGCCCCGTGCTTAGAACCATTGCCAGCCTCGTTCTGGCTGCTTCGTCCGCTTCACCGATCCTCGCCGTCGCCGGGGCGAAGATCGACGCCAGTTTGCTACCCGACACCACCTACACGGTCAAAGTCGAGAAGGTCATCGATTCCAGGCACATTTTGGTCGACATGGACAACGGCACCTCAACGACCCTGGCCGCCGGTCGCCCGACCGTCGATTTCAGTCGGGTTAGGGATGGCGATTCGCTCAAGCTTTCGACTTCTAAGGGGACCGTTCTGGTCTTTTTGGACCTGACGAAGTAAGCGTCTTTTAAGGCGTTCCATAGACGACCACGGGCGTGCCCGCTTCGCGCAGATCGATCGTGCGGACTTTACGGCCGCTCGCGGTTTGACTTTCGATCGGCGCGATGAGGACAATTTTTTGCGCCAGGTTGTCGTCGTCGCCCAGCAAGATATCGGTACCGTCGGGCCGCGTTGCCACCAAGCCGCCATACCGATCCAACGCGACCTCGCGGACATCCACGTTTGCGGATTCCAAGGCTTGCAAATCGTCGGCCAACTCGCGCACCGACGCGTCTCGTAGATAACCGCCGGCGTCGGGCACCGTCGCGAGCTTGGAGACGATCGTGGGCAACGCGTTGCCCGGACCGTCGACGGCCAACACGCGCAACGCACGATCGACCAGCAGCGTCGCCCCTGCGACCCGCACGACGGCATAGGGCACGCGCTCCGTCACGACGATCGTTGCGTCGGCCGGCAAACGCCGGTGCACCCAGACGCGATAGACGAACGGGATTGCTTCCACGCGCGCCGCGATCGCGTGCGAATTCTGCAACCATAGGTTACGCCGGCGATCGATCGCCGCCGCTGCAAGAATCTGATCGCTCGGAACGACGCGATTGCCCGCCACGACGATACGGCGGGGATACAGCGCCGGCCAGGTCGCGGCAAGGTATGCACCGACGCCCGCGAGCGCCAGCACGAAGGCAAACGCGATCCAGAAGCGGCGCAATCCCGCCGTCGTCGACTTTTTCCGGCGCGACGGCTTAGGGTTTGGTTTCACGGCAAGATGTAACGTTCGATGGCTTGAGCAACGCCGTCATTGGCGACATCGTCGACGACCGCGTCGGCTAGCGCTCGTAGTTCGGGCGGTGCCGACCCCATCGCAATCCCGAATCCGGCAGCTCGCAGCAGCGGCGCGTCGTTCCAGCCATCGCCGACTGCGGCGACTTCTTCCATCGCGATGCCCAGATGCTGCGCGACTACCGCGAGCGCGCGGCCCTTGTCGACTTGTGCGTTCATTACCTCGACGAACTCCGGGTAGCTGCGCGTGACGTACGCGTGCTCGCCCAGCAGTTCGGTCAGCCGCCGCGCATACCGTTCTGCCTCGGGCGGATCCGCGATCGCAACGGCCTTGGTGGCATCGCTATAAGCGAACGTTTCGGAAAGCGACGCGACGATCACCGGCTCGACGCGAGAGAGGCGCGCGTACAAATCCGAGAAACGGTTTCGTTCTTGGCAGTAGTAGGCGTCGTTCCGATAGAGTTGCAAATGCACGCCGTCGGCTTGTGTCGCACGGATGACGTCGGCGACGATCTCGCGCGGCAGCGCGGCATCGAAAAGCACGCGGTCGGCCTGCGGATCGATGATGGCCGCGCCCTGATAACAGATCACCGGCGTGTGAAAACGCAAGGTGCGCGCGTATGGCAATGTTGCTCGGTACATCCGGCCGGTGACGATGCACCCGGCGATACCGGCATCGAGCATGCGCGCGATCGCGTCCCGCACGCGCGGTTTGATCTCGAGATCCGGCCCGATGAGCGTCCCGTCCAGGTCGATCCCCCCTC
>DATKGB010000111.1:0-16984 GCA_035544315.1 Verrucomicrobiia bacterium | reverse complement strand
GTCGAGGTCGGGCAATTTCTCAAGACCGAAGCCGAACCCGTTCAGACGGGGGTAGCCATAGTTGCCGGTCTTGTAGAGGTAGCCGATGCCGATGTAGATGCGCGGATTGGCGACCCTGAGCCCGAGACGGGCATCGAAGTCCTGATCTTGCGCGGTGAACGCCGGAACGAAGGTTTGGCCTGCGCCACCGATGACGGTCACGCAACCCTGGTCACCCGGGACGGGGCACGGTGAAAGCGGGCCGGCGGGGGTGGCAACGCCCTGGTTGTGCGGGTATTGGAACGTGCGGTAATCGCCTTCCACCATCCAGGGCAGGCTAAAGGCATCGAATTCCCAGGCGCCACGAATGGCGTAGGATCCGCCCTTGCCGGTGTTACCCGGACTGAACTCGTTGTAGACCTTGGGCGAGATGAGGTAGTCGCCCGCGATGAAGATGTCCTTATACGGTGCGACAATCGGTTCCGGAGTCGGCGTCGGAGCGATCGTCGGTTCGGGCGTCGGAGCGATCGTCGGTTCGGGCGTCGGAGCCGTTGCCGGCACGTAGCGCACGACGACTAAGTGCCGATCCGGAACCCATAGGACGTATGCGCCCATGCCTTCGGAAATAACGCGAACGGGCACGACGACGTGCCCCTGATAGATTTCCGGCGGAACGTCCAGCGGACGCGATTCGCCGTTGATGATGACTTCGGGCTTGCCGACGGTCACTTTGACGTCGGATCCCGCTTTGCTCACGTCGACGGTTCGGCTGGCTGCGTCGTAAGATACGGTCGCGCCCATCTGCTCGAACATCGAACGAAGAGGAATGAGGACGGTACCACCGCGTACGAGCGCGGCAAGAACGCGGCCTTGCTTCAGTTCGTCCGGCTTGGTGTAGACGTGATGGTCGTTATACAGAATCGGGACTTCGCCCGATGGCGGCGTGCCGAAATCCGCCGGTGGCGTCGCGCCCGACATTTGCGAGACGGTTTGTTGTCCAATGTTTCCCTGCGTCTGCGCGCTGGTCGGAATCGCGAGCGCGGAGAATCCAACCACGGCGACAATCGCCGCGAGGATTCCGGTGCTCAATCGTTTCACGGGGGCCTCCTAGTAAATTGCTAAAATGGGTAGAAACGGCGAACCGTTTCGCGCACCCCTAACGAAGTAAGTTTCATTGATGTTCCTTACGATCGTCTGGGTTTCGGAGTTCTTATTCCCGCCCAAAGGCCTTGGGTAAACGCCAAATCCAGGCAATCCCCAAACACGCTTCGATCGCAGCGATCGTAAAAATGATCTGCATAGCATGCAGGCCGCTGGTTGCTCCGGCCCTTCCGATTGCAATGTTGACGACCAGCGGCGCGGCAATTTGTGCCAATAAGACTGCCAGATTCCATACGGCCATCGAGGTGGCCATCGCTCGCGGCGGCAGTATGCGACAAGCCAGCGCCCAGTCGGCAACCAGCACTACACCCCAGGCCGCTCCGGCAACGACCGCTACCGCGGATAAGACCTCGAGACTTCGCGTAGCGGGCAGAACGAGCAAGGCGGCCGCAAAACCGATGCCGCCGAACGTGGCGACGATCCGCTTGTCCGCGCGATCGCTCGCCCGCGCTGCTAGTGCCGCCCCCAGTGCGCCGCAGACCGTAAAGAGCAGCAGCACGCTCCCACCCAATAATTTTGTCCGCGCGGGCGTCGAGTCGGCAGTAAGCGTGCGCACGAAAAAGTAAAGGTAGTCCAGCAGCGTATAAAAGCCGGCATACAGTAGCAGACGCGACCCGAACAAGTTGGCAAAGTTTGCCACCGGCGTAGCGCGAGGCGCTAGCTCTATGCCTTGCAGCGTTCTTCCGCGCACGTAGGAGACGGTGATCGCGCAGGTCGCGATCAACAGCCCGATCAGCGCTGCCGCGACGATGCGCGTCTGGGCAACAAACGCGGCCAAGACCACACCCAGCGAATTGCCCGCACTCTGCAGGCCGGCCATCCACGACGACGCTAAGCCCGTGCGGCGCGGCTCGATCGTATCGGGGATGATCGCCTGATAGGCACCTATAGCGACGTTGAGTCCCAACTGCACGATCGAAAAACCGACCGTCAACTGGGCCAACGTCGGCGCGAGATAAAACCACGCGATGCCCACCGCGCCGACGGCCGTTCCGACGAGGTAGAATTCGATTCGGCGACTTCCCCTCGCGCGGCGCCGATCCGAGATCGTGCCGGCGACGATCTGCACGACGGCGGCAACTCCGGCCCCGATCGCCAAGATCCCGCTCGCGGCGACGATTGCGTGCGCTCCGCTCAATTCGACTGCCCGCGACTGCAGCGAGATCGCCAACAGTGCGCCCCAAACGGCTTGAATCCCTAAATAGAAGGCGCCGATGCGCGCGGGCTGCGCTTGGGCCTCAGTCGTGTTCGCAAGCATAGCGATATTCCTCGATCAGATCCGCATCGTAGGCTAGCTCCGGGGCGGCGTCCCGTACGGCCCATGCGCGCAAGCCCAACGCCGCGGTCGCCCAGCCTTCCAACGCGGTGATCGACAACCGGCCGATGAGGTACCGCGCGATCAGTGACGGCCCCAAGAGGCGCGCCATCGCCCACGGTGATTTGCGCGCGCCGAACAAGCGTTTCGCGATGGTCGCCGCGCGCGGCGCGCAACCGGCTGGAATCATAAACGCGCCGCCATTGACGACGCGCTCGCCCGCCAGCGTAATTCCAAACGGCGGCGCCGACGGAAATCGTCGCGCGAACGTCGCGTAGGAACTCAGGCAGACGCCCATCGAGTCGTCGGGGACGCGCGCGACGAACGCGCCGAGCGCTTCGCCCGTCACGTAGGGCAAGTCGCTGGTGAGATACAGCAGGGCCTTATCGGCCGGCCACGCCGACAACGCGCGGACGACATTTTCGCCCCCATCTCCGCTCTGCTCGACGATTTTATCGACTCGCGATCCGCAGGCTGCCGCAACGGCGTTGCCGCCGACGACGGCAACGCGCGCGGCACCCGCGGCGTAAGCCGCGTCGATTGCGCGATCGAGCATCGTCCGTCCGCGCACGCGTGCCAACGCTTTGATCGGCGTCCCGGCCAAAGCCGCGTAGTCGCCGGCAATCGCACCGCCCGCAGTGATGACCGCGTTCACGTCTGCAGTCCGGGAAGCGCGTCTTGCGTCGGGGCGGTCGTCGACGGTCGAGCGAGGTTGACGGGCGCCCCCGCACCGTAGCGATCTTCGAGTAGCGCCTCGAGCAGCGAGGCGTCGCGTGCGGCACTTCCAAACGCGTGATTGTTGAAGAACGCGTAGACCGTTTCGACCTGCTCGTCGATCTCGGCAAGCCGATCCGCCCACGGGATCAACTCATCGGGAACGTAGTCGTAGGCATAACGCGTAACGTTATTACCGGTCCACCATTGCGCGGCGTTGCGCCCATGAAAACGGACGTAGCCTACGTCGGAGGTGGCATCGGACGACGGCGCGAGCAGCGCCTCGTGTGCGGGCATATCGACGTTGGACCAACCGGCGCGAAGCTCGCGCAACAACGTGAGGGTAGCGGCGTCTTGCCAACGGCGATGGCGAAACTCGACGACGAGCGGCACACCTGCGAACGCGCCAACGGCCGCGCGCAGGTACGCCTCGTTTGCGACGCTGGGCTGGAAACCGTTAGGAAACTGCAGTAGTACCGCCGCCAGCTTGCCGGCCTCGCGCATCGGCTCGAGCCGTTCGCGCAGCAAGCGCGCATCGTCGTGGACGCGAGCGGCCTGAAGATCGGGGGCGTGCGTGACCGTCTGTGGCGCCTTAAAACTGAATCGAAAATCGCTTGGCGTACGCGCGTTCATTCCCGCAATCGTTGTGACGGCGGGCACGCCGTAATACGACGCATCGATCTCAACCGCGCGAAAGCGTTGGGCGTAATAACCCAGCATCTCGGACGGCTTGATCTTGGCCGGATAGAACGGCCCGATCCAGTCCCTGTATGCATATCCGCACGTACCGACGTAAATCACGCCGGCACGCTGCGTCCCGGAAAAGACATCGGGCCCGGCGTTCGCCGAGCCCGATGTAGCTTACTCCCGAAGCGGAGTTACTTCTTGACCGCAACCTTCTTCTTGCCCGCAACCGTCCGTTTGGGACCCTTGCGCGTGCGGGCGTTGGTCTTGGTCCGCTGGCCACGCACCGGCAGGCCCTTGCGATGGCGCAGGCCGCGGTAGCAGCCGATGTCCATCAGGCGCTTGACGTTGCCCTGGACTTCGCGGCGCAGATCGCCTTCCACGCGAAGGGAGAGCGCGTCGATGGCGTCGCGTAGTTTCTTCTCGTGCTCCTCGGTCATCTCTTTGACGCGTACGTCCGGGCTGATGCCTGCGTGCGCGATCAAGCGGGCGGCGATTGTCGGCCCGATGCCGTAGATATATTGAAGCGCGATCTCGATGCGCTTCTCGCGCGGAAGATCGATACCAGCGATACGTGCCATTACGTTAAATTATCCTTGCACTTGCTTGTGTTTGGGGTTGACTTCGCAGATCACGCGCACTTTGCCGTGGCGACGAATGACCTTACATTTTTCGCAAATCGTCTTAACTGACGGTCGAACTTTCATAACTACAACCTACTTATAACGATATGTTATTCTGCCGTGCGTCAGATCGTAGGGCGACAGCTCTACGAGGACGCGGTCGCCGGGAAGAATCCGGATGAAATTCATCCTAATCTTTCCGGAAACGTGTGCGAGCACTTTGTGCCCGTTTGCCAGTTCCACTCGGAACATCGCGTTGGGAAGCGGCTCGACGATCGTTCCCTCGACCTCGATCGCCTCTTCCTTCGGCGTTGCCGACGCTGCCGCTCGTTCCGACCGTTTCTTTGCTCGGTCGGGACGCCGGCCTCCGCGCCTGCGCGCCACCTATCGCACCTCTATGGTCATACGCGAACCTCTTCCTTGGGGCGATACCGCCGTGCGTCGGGATGTTCCCCGACCTCGCGAAGGGTCAGAATCTTGGGCCCCTCGTCGGTCATGGCGATCGTATGCTCGAAGTGCGCTGCGAGTTTACCATCTGCCGTGACGACTGTCCAGCCGTCCTTGAGCGTTCGGGTCGAATGATGACCTTGCGTGATCATCGGCTCGATGGCCAAAACAAGCCCGGTCCGAAGCTCGGCCCCGGTTCCGACTTTTCCGTAGTTGGGAACCTGCGGTTCCTCGTGCATCGCGCGACCGACCCCGTGACCGACCAGTTCGCGGACCACGCCGTAGCCGTGTTTTTCGGCATGCGCCTGAACCGCGGCGCCGATATCCCCGACGCGCCCGCCGGGCCGCATCGCGCCGATACCCGCCATCAGGCATGCTTGCGTGACGTCGAGCAAATCTTGGGCCGGTTGAGAAATGGTCCCGACTGCTACGGTAACCGCGGTATCGCTGACGTAGCCGTCGAGCGTCGTGCCGATGTCGATCGAGAGCAGGTCGCCATCGGCGAGTACGCGGCTGCCCGGGATCCCATGCACAACTTCTTCGTTGACCGATGCGCAGATCGACCCCGTGAAGCCGTTGTAGCCTAAGAAGGTCGGCACGCCGCCACGCGAGCGGATGCCCGCTTCGGCCATCGCATCGAGTTCGCGCGTAGTGATACCCGGACGAACCGCCGCCATCAACTCCGTGAGAACCGCCACCGTAATCTTGCCGCTGCGGCGCATGGTTTCGATCTCGCGAGCGGACTTCAGGGCGATCATCAGTGGGCGTGCTCGAAGTGCAGCGCGTGTACCAGATCGTGCGCGACCGTGTCGACGGGCGCGAGGGCGTCGACTTCGAGCAGCTTGCCGGCCTTGCGATAGTATTCTATCAGCGGCGTGGTCGAACTCTGGTAGACATCCAGACGCTTGGCGACGGTTTGCGCTCGATCGTCCTCCCGCTGAATCAGCGGGCCGCCGTCCTGGTCGTCGATACCGGCGACCTTGGGCGGGTTGGTCAAGGCGTTGTAGGTCCGACCGTTGCGCGGATTGCTCCAACGCGCCGAAAGGCGCGCCAACAGCGTCTGCTTGTCGGCCGCGAACAGCACGACGGCATCGAGCGGCCAAGCTTGACGCGCCAACAGCGCGTCAAAAGCTTGCGCCTGCGACACGGTGCGCGGAAAGCCGTCCATGATGAACCCGCGGCTGTGGTCGCCGGCCAGTTCGCTCTCGATCATCGCGACAATCACATCGTCGGGAACGAGTTCGCCGCTCTTCATGTAGCCTTCGGCCTGTTTGCCCAGCGCGGTGCCTTCCTCGCGATGCTTGCGCAGGATGTCGCCGGTCGAGATCTGGCGTAGGCCGAAGCGCCTCTCGAGTAGGCGCGCCTGCGTTCCCTTGCCGGCACCCGGAGGGCCCAGAAAAATCAGGTTCATGCTACTTCTTGATGAATCCGCGATAGTCGCGCATCGCAAGGCGAGCCTCGATCTGTGTGATCGTATCCAAAGCCACACCGACGACGATCAGCAGCGACGTCGACCCGAGGTAGAACGTCGTCACCGACAGCCCACGTTGAACCGCGCCCGGCAGCACCGCCAGCAAACCGAGATAAATCGCCGCGGCAGTGGTGATGCGCAGCAAGATTTTGTTGAGGTAATCGACGGTCGGCTGACCCGGACGAATGCCCGGGATAAACGAACCGCTCTTCTTTAGGTTATCGGAGATGTCGCGCGTGTTGACGACGATCGCCGAGTAGAAGAACGTAAAGATCACGACCAGGAAGAAGTATGCGATGTTGTACTCCCAGCCGTTAGGACTGAAGTACAGCGTGAAAAAGGTCGACAGCTGACCCTGCCAGGTGCTAGCGCCGCTATGACTGACCCAGTTGAGCGCCTGCTGCGGGAGCAACAGGATCGAGATCGCGAAGATAATCGAGATGACGCCTGCGTTGTTCAAGCGCAGCGGAATGTAGGTCGAGCGGCCGGCAAACATCTTGCGGCCGACCGTGCGGCGCGCTTGCTGGACCGGGACGCGACGCTGGCCCTGGTATAGGAACACGATCGAAACGATCACGACTAGCGCGACCACGACGTAGAGAAGGATGTTGAGCAAACTCTCGCCACCGGCCGATGTCGACGAATACGTCTGCGAGATATAGCTGGGGAAGCGCAGCACGATGCCGATGAAGATGATCAGCGAGATGCCGTTGCCGATGCCTTTATCGGTGATCTGCTCGCCCAGCCACATCAAGAACATCGTTCCAGCGACGATCGCCAGGATCACGAAGACCGTGAACTGCAAGCTGGTATCGTAAAACACGCCGTTGCCGCGCATGAAGTTGACCATGAAGGTCGCCTGCATGGTCGCGAGTACGATCGTCAACCAGCGCGTATATTGGCTGATTTTCTTGCGGCCTTCCTCGCCGCCTTTCTTGGCCAGCTCTTCGAGCTGGGGCATGACCACGGTCATCAGTTGCATGATGATCGACGCGTTGATGTACGGCGTGATGCCCATCGCGATGACGGAGAGCTTCTGCAGCGCGCCGCCCGACAAGAACCCCAAGAAATTCGTGAACGCGTTGCCGCTGAGCAGACTCTGCCACCGCACGTCGTTCACGTTGGGAATCTGCACGTGAATCATGAACACGAACAGGGCGAACGCGCCGAATACGTAGAGAACCCGCTGGCGAATCTCCGGAACGAGCAGCGCCGCGCGAAGGCTGGTCAGCACCTACTTCTTTCCTTGTTCTTGCGGGATGTGCGCGCCGGCGGCCTGGAGCGCCTCAAGAGCGCCGGCCGAGAACAACACGTCGCGGAACTTCAAACCGCTGGGCAGGCTCTTGCCCGTCCGCGCGCCGCCCAAAATCTTCACCCCGTCGCCGACCTTGCCGAGCAGACCCCTTTCTTTGAGGGCTTGCGGGGTCACTTCGACCGCCGGATCCCAGGCCGCGAGCTGATGTAAGTTCACCACGGAAAAGGTCGTGCGGAAGTGCCCGATATCGCGGGCCTTCTGCGAATAACCACGCTTGTGCGGAAGACGGCGCGCCCACGGCGTCTGGCCGCCTTCGAACGAAGGCCCCTTGCCGCCGCCCGAACGCACGGTCTGACCCTTGCCGCCTTCGCCGCCGGTCTTGACCATGCCCGACCCGTGTCCGCGCCCGACACGCGTGCGTTTGGGCCACGAGCCCTTAGCGGGTCTGATCGAGCCGAGTTTGAGCACCGCACCACCGGCGCTAGCAACGTTGCCGCCGCTGACGTCCGACGTCTGGGGTTTAGCCGCTTTGGGAGCCGCCTTTTTTGGAGCCGCCTTTTTTGGAACCGCTTCTTTTTTGGGAGCCGCTTTTTTTGGGGCCGCTTTTTTCGGGGTAGCTTTTTTCGGGGTAGCTTTTTTAGGAGCCGCTTTTTTCGCGGTGCTCTTGCGTGCAGCCGACTTCGTGCTGGACTTTGCACTACCGGTTGCTTTGTGTTTCTTCTTTGCTGCTGCCATGGTCTTCTCTCTCGCCCTTCGACAAGCTCAGGGTGACAATTGGTGATTTACGCTGCGAAAATTTCTTTTGGAGTCTTGCCGCGGAGGGCTGCGACGCGCTCGATCGTCTTGAGCGAACGCAACGCTTCGACGGTTGCGAGCACGACGTTGATTGGATTGTTGGAGCCCAGCGATTTGCAAACGATGTCGTGCAACCCGGCCAACTCGAGCACTGCGCGCATCGAACCGCCGGCGATAACGCCGGTGCCCGGCGCCGCCGGCTTGAGCAGCACCCTCGCCGCACCGCACTGCTGCGTCACTTGATGGGGGATGGTCTTTTCGACCATCGGCACCGTGACCAGATTTCTGCGAGCGGCCTCGACGGCTTTGCGAATCGCTTCGGGGACTTCGCCGGCTTTGCCGATTGCAAAGCCGACTTTGCCTTTGCGATCGCCGACGACGACGAGCGCGCTAAACGAAAAGCGCTTGCCGCCCTTGACGACCTTGGCTACGCGGTTCACGCGAACCACTTGCTCTTCGAATCCACTGTTGTCGCGATCGCGACCACCACGGTATTGCATTAAAACTCCAGTCCGGCTTCACGCGCGGCATCGGCGAGTGCCGCGACGCGTCCGTGATACTTATAACCGCCGCGATCGAACACGACTTGCGACACGCCCAACGATTTGACTTTGGCGGCGATCGCCGTACCGACTTTCTTGGCGGCGTCGGTGTTGGTCTTGGAATCCAGGCCATCGGCCAGCGACCTTTCGCGGGTCGAGGCGGCGGCCAGGGTTTGACCCTTGGCGTCGTCGACGACGGTCGCATAAATATGGTGCAGGGTGCGCCGGATCAGCAAGCGCGGGCGCTGCGCCGTACCGACGACGCGGTTGCGCAAACGTTGGTGGCGTTTGCGGCGCGACGCGTCTTTTGAAATGCGCGGCATTATTTCTTGCCTGCCTTTCCGGCCTTACCGAGTTTCTTGCGAACGAACTCGCCCACGTAGCGAACGCCTTTGCCCTTATACGGTTCCGGCTTGCGCAGAGAACGGATCTCCGCAGCGACCTGCCCGACTTGCTGTTTGTCGATGCCGTCGACGTGGATCTTGTTCTGTCCCTCGATCGAAAGGGTGATGCCCTTGGGCGCTTCGTAGACGACCGGGTGCGAATAGCCCAGCGTCAGGTTCAACTTCTCGCCCGACTTGGCGGCGCGATAGCCGACGCCCTGAATCTCTAGGCTTTTGCGAAACCCTTTGCTCACGCCCTCGACCATATTGGCGATTAGCGTGCGCGTGAGTCCGTGCGCCGAACGATACGGCTTGCCGTCGCCCTTGCGCTCGACGAGCACTTTGCCGTCCTCGACCTTCACGCTGACGACCTGCACGAGAATATGCTGGTGCAACTCACCCTTGGGCCCCTTGACGTGCACGTCGGCATCGCCGACTTTCACATCGACGCCGCTAGGCACGGCAACGGGCAGTTTTCCGATACGTGACATTTTGTTGACCCTACCAGACGTACGCGAGGACTTCGCCGCCGACACCGAGCTTTTTAGCTCGCTTGCCGGACATGATGCCCCTCGACGTGGAGATGATGACCACACCCAAGCCGCCGAGCACGCGCGGAATCTCGGTCTTGCCCGTGTAGACGCGCAAGCCCGGACGCGAGATGCGACGCAGACCGGTGATGACTTTTTCTTTTTCGGGACCGTAACGCATCTTGATCCGAATGACGCCCTGCGGGCCCTCTTCGACGCGCTCGAAGTCGTCGATGAAGCCCTCGTCTTTGAGGATCTGTGCGATTGCCTTCTTGGTACGCGAAGCCGGCACATCCACGGTCTTGTGGTTTGCGGTGTTCGCGTTGCGGATGCGCGTCAGCAGATCGGCGACGGGATCGGTAGTAATAGCCATAATCTAATAAAACCTCTTACCAGGACGCCTTGGTCACGCCGGGCACGACGCCGCGATGGGCATGCTCGCGAAAACAGATTCGACACATCGCAAACTTGCGCAGGTAGCCGCGCGGACGCCCGCAGGTCTTGCAACGGTGATAACCGCGCACTTTGAATTTCGGCGTCCGCTGCGCCTTGACGATCAAACTCGTCTTTGCCATGTTATTTACTTTCCTTTTCGGCCTGGGGCTCGCCCAGGGGCCGCTTCAGTCCCGAGCCGGACGCCGTGCTTTTCTGCAGCGGCAATCCCATCGCGGCGAGAAACTCCGATGCTTCTTCGTCGGTCTTTGCGGTCGTAACGATCGTGATATCCATGCCGCGCGCCTTGTCGACCTTATCGAAATTCACTTCGGGGAAGACCAACTGATCGCGCAGGCCGAGGTTGTAGTTGCCGCGGCCATCAAACGATTTTCCCGGCAGCCCGCGAAAGTCGCGAATACGCGGCAGCACGATGTTGAAGAGCTTATCGAGGAACACGTACATACGATCGCCGCGCAAGGTCACTTTTGCGGCGATATTCATGCCTTCGCGCAGTTTAAATGCCGCGATCGATTTCTTGGCTTTGGCGATAACCGGCTTCTGGCCGCTGATCGCGGTCAACTCGACAACGGCCGCGTCCAACGCCTTGGCGTTTTGGATCGCTTCGCCGACCGACATGTTGATGACCACTTTGTCGAGCTTGGGTATCTGATGGGCGTTCTTGTAGCCGAACGCATCCTGCAACAGTTTGCGGACGTCGCCCTTGTACTTCTCTTTGAGACGCAACGTAGCCATGGTTAAGCTCCCTTCGCCGATTCGCGGGCCGGTTCGCCGCATTTGGCGCAGACGCGTTGGGCCTGACCTTCGACGCTCTTCTGACGACGCAAGCGGGTGGGCGTCTTGCACTTCTCGCAGACGTACTGCAGCACGGAGATGGGAAGTGAGGCTTCCTTCTCGATGATGCCGCCGGTCTGCGCCCTGCCGCCCATGTTTTGTTGTTGCGAACCATGTTTGGTATGGCGTTTGACGATGTTAATGCCTTCGACTATCGCGCTACCCAGAGCCGGGTGCACGGTCTTCACGACGCCGCGCTTGCCCTTTTCCTTGCCGCGGCGAATCAACACGGTATCGCCTTTGAGAATATTCAATTTGACTGCCATCGCTTCTAAAGGACCTCCGGCGCCAGCGATGCGATCTTCAGGAAGCCGCGGTCGCGCAGTTCGCGCATGACCGGACCGAAGACGCGCGTCCCGCGCGGATCGAGATTATCTTTTTCACCTTTGATGATCACGCAGGCGTTGTCGTCGCAGCGAACGACCGAACCGTCCTGGCGACGGATCGGCGCGGACGTGCGCACGATGACAGCCTTGACGACTTGACCCTTCTTGACGGCCGCGCCGGGGATCGCCGCCTTGACCGTGCCGACCACGATGTCGCCAACGTGGGCATAGACGTGACGGCCGCCGCCGGTGACGTGAATCACCAGCAGTTCGCGCGCGCCGGAATTATCGGCGACCTTGAGCCGCGTCTCTTGCTGAATCACTTCGCACGCTCCACGATCTCGACCAAGCGCCAGCGCTTGTCGCGCGAGAGCGGACGACATTCCATGATGCGCACCAGATCGCCGGCCTGCGCTTCGTTCTTCTCGTCGTGCGCTTTGAAGCGCACCGACTTACGAATGATCTTTCCGTAGACCGGGTGCGGGACGCGGGTTTCGGTAACGACCACGATGGTCTTATCCATCTTGCTCGATGCCACGCGACCTTGCTTGACGCGGCGGGCAGCCCGTTCGCTGCTTTGACTAAGCTGCTCCATGCTGCTCCTCAGCGATACGTTTCTCGCAAATGACTGTTTGAATCTGCGCGTAGGTACGGCGCATCGCGCGGATTTTGCTGAAATCCGTGAGATGGCCGGTACGCAACGCGAAGCGCAGGTTAAACAACTCGCCCTTGACGTCGCGGGCCTTTTGCCGAAGCTCGGTAACGCTCAGCGCTCGGAACTCGGTCAAATCTGTCTTCCTCACGTTTGCACCTCTTCGCGCGAAACGATCCGCGTGCCGATCGGCAACTTGGCGGCGGCGCGACGCAGCGCTTCGCGCGCGACTGCCGGCTCGACGCCGGAGAGTTCGAACAATACGCGGCCGGGACGAACGACGGCGACCCAAAACTCTGGGTTGCCCTTACCCGAACCCATGCGCACTTCGGCCGGTTTCTTCGTGGCCGGTTTGTCGGGGAACACCTTGATCCACACCTTACCGCCGCGCTTGATGTGGCGGGTTAAGGCGATACGAGCGGCTTCGATCTGACGCGCGGTCATCCAGCACGGCTCTTCAGCCGCTAGGCCGAAGTCGCCGAACGTCAGCGTATTGCCGCGTTGCGCGCGCCCGCTCATGCGACCGCGTTGAACTTTGCGCCATTTGACGCGTTTTGGGGTCAACATATTATGGCGTCACCTCGGGTGGCTCGGGCTCGACGGCCGGAGCGGCTTGCGCCTGCGCTGCGGGCTCGTCGGCTGCAATCGGCTCGGGCACTGCGACGACGGGTTCTGTAGTCGGCTCGAACGATGCGACGACGGGTTCTGCAGTCGGCTCGAACGATGCGACGACGGGTTCTGCGGTCGGCTCGAACGATGCGACGACGGGTTCTGCAGTCGGCTCGAACGATGCGACGACGGGTTCTGCAATCGCCTCGAACGATGCGACGATAGCCTGCGCGACGGGTTCCGGCGCGGCGATAGCCGTAGCGAATGCCGGTTCGAACGGTGCTACCGAAGGTTGCGCCGTCGGTTCGCCCATAGCGACCTGCGATTCGTTCCCCGGTGCGCCGGTGCGTCCGCGCCCGCCGCGTCCGCCGCGTTCGCGGCGCTCGCGGAATCCACCGCCGCTGCGCTCGCCGCGGTCGAGACGGTTTTCGTTGCGCGGTTGATCCGGCAATACTTCGCCGCGATAGACCCAGACTTTGACGCCGATGCGTCCGAACGTCGTAAAGGCTTCCACGTCCGCGTAGTCGATGTCCGCGCGCAGCGTGTGCAACGGCACCTTGCCGTCTTTGTTGCGCTCGGTGCGCGCGATTTCGGCTCCGCCCAAACGGCCGGAAACTTGAACCTTCACGCCTTGCGCTCCGGCCTTCATGGTGCGCATGATGGCTTGCTTCATGGCGCGACGGAAGGCGATGCGCTTTTCGAGCTGATCGACGATATTTTGGCCGATGAGGCGCGCGTCGATCTCCGGATGCTTGATCTCCATGACGTTGACCTGAACTTGTTTGCCGGTCAACTTTTCCAAACTCTTGCGGATGTCTTCGATGCCCACCCCGCGCTTGCCGATGATGATACCCGGCTTGGCGGTATTGATGATCACGCGCGCCTGATTGGTGCGACGCTCGATCTCGATCTTGCTGATGCCGGCCGAACGCTGCCACTTGGTAAAGAACTTGCGAATCGCAACGTCTTCGTGCAACCAGTCGATGTAATGCTTTTTCTCGAACCAGCGACTGTCCCACGTGCGAGTGATGCCCAGGCGAAGGCCGACCGGGTGAATCTTCTGTCCCATGTTTACTCCCCGGCCTTTTTTGCCGGCGTGCGCTTGCGCGTCGCAGGTTTCTTGGCGGCGCCGCTCTTCGAGCTGCCCGCTTTTGCTGCCGCTGCCGGCGCCGCGGTCGCCGTCGTCCGGCGGACGGGTTGACGCGTCAGCGAAATCGACGCACCGCCTCGCATCCTGGGCTTCTTGGCCAAAGGCTGCTCGCTGACGACGACCGTCACGTGCGACATCCGCTTGCGCTTGAAGTAGGCGCGGCCTTGAGCACGCGGATCCAGGCGTTTGGTAAAGCGACCGCCCGGGCCGCCGTCCACGGTTATGCGCACGATGAACAGGTCGTCGCCGTTCATCGAGTGGTTGTTGCCGGCGTTGGCGACGGCGCTCTTGACGAGCTTCTCCAGCGGCTTGGAAGCGTAGACGTCGGCAAACTTGAGCAGCATGAGGGCTTCGCGAACGCTCTTGCCGCGGATGGCATCGGCGACGCGACGCAGCTTGCGCGGGCCCATGCGGGCAAACTTCAGATGCGCGACCGCGTTCGTACGCTGTTCGGCATCCTTTTGAGCCGGCAACGAGGTTGTCGAGGGACTCATGCTTTCACCGCCGCTTTATCGCCGCCGTGCCCGCGAAAATGTCGCGTCGGCGAGAACTCACCGAGCTTGTGCCCGACCATGTTCTCGGTAATGTATACCGGAATGTGGATCTTGCCGTTATGAATGCCGATCGTGTGTCCGACCATCGACGGAACGACCGTCGACGAGCGACTCCAGGTCTTGATGACGCGTTTCTCGCGCGTCTCATTCATCTTGTCGACCTTCTTGACGAGGTGCTCCGCAACAAACGGACCCTTTTTTAAACTGCGACCCATCGATTACGCCTTCCGTTTCCGAACGATCATTTTCGCGGTGCGCTTGTTACGGCGCGTTTTTTTGCCCATGGTCATCTGACCCCAAGGCGTTGTCGGCGGACGGCCCGAGGTCGACCGTGCTTCACCGCCGCCGTGCGGGTGGTCGACCGGGTTCATCGCGATGCCACGCACGCTCGGGCGCTTGCCCATGTGGCGCGAGCGGCCGGCCGTTCCGATTACTTGATTTTCGTGCTCGATGTTTCCGAGTTGACCGATGGTCGCGCGGCACAGGATGTGAATCTTGCGCACTTCGCCCGAGGGCATACGTACTTGCGCGTATTCATCTTCCTTGGCCATCAACTGCGCCGAAACACCGGCGGATCGAACCAGCTTGCCGCCTTCACCGGCGCGCAACTCGATATTGTGAATCACCGTACCGACCGGGATGTTCTTAATCGGCAAGCAGTTGCCGGTCTTGATGTCGGCGGCCGGCCCGGACTCGATCACATCGCCGACCTTGAGTTCGACCGGTGCGAGGATATAGCGCTTTTCGCCATCGCGATAGTGCAGCAAGGCGATCCGCGCCGAGCGGTTGGGATCGTACTCGATCGTCGCCACTTTGGCCGGGATCGCGTCTTTGGTGCGCTTGAAATCGATGATGCGATAGATCTTGCGCGTGCCGCCGCCTTTGTGGCGGACGGTGATATGCCCGTTATTGTTGCGGCCCGAATGTTTCTTGCGAATTTCGGTGAGCGACTTTTCGGGCTTCACTTTCGAGAGGTCCGAGAAGTCCACCGTCGTGATGAAACGACGCCCCGGACTAGTCGGCCTGTATTTCTTAACTGGCATTAGTTATATCCCCGATCACTGCTCAAAATAGTTGACGCCGCCGAGTTCGATTTTTTGACCCGGCTTGAGCGTGACGACGGCTTTTTTGAAATCCGACTGCTTGCCGCTGGTCCGAACGCCGCGGCGCGCGAAGTTGCGGCCCTTTCCGCGGACGTTGACCGTGTTGATCTTCGTAACGTTAACCTTGAAGATCTCTTCGACCGCGTGGCGGATCTGCGTCTTGGTCGCGTTGGCATGCACCGAAAACGTGTACTGCTGGATGAGCGAATTCGCCATGGCCTTTTCGGTGATGCGTGGCGAAAGAATAATGTCCCGGGCGTCCATTAGGCTTTCTCTCCTTGCGCAAACGCGGCGGATAGCACTTCGTAAGCAGCTGCGGTAAAGACCAGGCGTTCGTAACGCAAGACGTCTTTGACGTCCAGCGCCCCGTTGTCGGTGACGGCAACCTTCTTAAGGTTGCGACTGACGCGGATGATCGACGGGCCGACCTTTTCTCCAAAGTCGTGAACGATCAGCGTTGAGGGGCCATTCTTGGCGCCTTTGGCGCTGCCGAACAGCAGCTTAGCGAAATCGGCGGTCTTCGCGATCGCGAAATCCGACGCGTCCAAAACGGTCACGGCGCCGGACTTGAACCGGTCCGAGAGTGCCACGATGAATGCGAGGCGACGTTCTTTCTTATTGAGACCTTCAACGTACGAACGCGGCTGGGGTCCGAAGACCACGCCGCCGTGGCGCCATTGCGGCGAGCGAATCGAGCCCTGGCGCGCGCGCCCGGTACCCTTCTGCTTCCAAGGTTTGCGGCCGCCGCCCCGAACTTCGTCGCGTTTCTTGGTGGATGCCGTTCCGGCGCGCGGGTTGGCAAACTCGCGGTGCACCGCGCGGAAAATCACGTGCGTCTTATCGCCGTGGTCGGCTTGGAAGATCGTCGGGGTTTGCACGTCGCGGACGATTTTTCCGGTTGCGTCGATAACGTTCGGCATTACGATTTCGCCCCCGCGGCCTTGGCGAGGGATTTCACGCTTTTACTAACGACGACCAGCCCGTTCTTGGCGCCGGGAACCGGCCCGCGAACCAGCAGCACGTTGCGCTCGGCATCGGCACGCACGACTTCCAAATTCTGGTGGGTCGTGCGGTCTACGCCGAAGTGACCGGGTCGACGGCTGCCTTTGACGGTACGCCCGGCGTTGGTATCGCCGTTGGAACCCGGCTGACGATGGATCATCGAACCGTGGCTCGCAGGGCCACCGCTAAAATGGTGACGTTTGATGCCGCCGGCGAATCCGTGTCCTTTGGAAATGCCGACGATGTCGACGCGATCGCCGGGAGCGAACTCCGAAACCGTGATGGTCTGACCGACTTCGACGCCGTCGATGTCGTCGCGAAATTCGCGTACGTACTTCGTCGGTTCGACGCCTTGCTTCTTAAAATGTCCGGCAAGGGCACGAGTGACGCGAGCTTTCTTGA
>DATKGB010000110.1:0-27314 GCA_035544315.1 Verrucomicrobiia bacterium | reverse complement strand
GGAGAGGATCTTGCTCGCGCTCCATCGTGTCCAGCACCTTGTCGAGCGCCTTGGACTCGTCGTCGGTGAAGATCGACGCGTCGCCCGTGGCCTTCCAATAACTCCAGGCCAGCGTCACCGGATACGCCAGCGAATCCAGCTCGAACTTCTCTTCCCACACGCGATAATCCAACGTGAAGGCGTTGGCGTAGGGATCGATCTGCAGATATTTGGCTTCACGCGCTAAAATGCCGCGCAGCAACGCACGGATCTGGGGATCGCTCTTAGCATAGTACAGATACGGCCGGACCTGCGCGCTGGCGTCGCGCAGCCATTCGGCCGGAATGTCGCCGGTCGCGACGTAGACGGTGCCGTCGGGAGCGTACTGCGCGAGCTTGCTCGTATCCAGCAAGGCAGATCGAAACATCTCCGCAAGGTGCGGATCCGAGTTGCGATAGGACACCGCGGCCTGCGCGATCGACTGCAACTCCAACGCGCTGCTGGAGCTGGGAAGCGCGCTAACGAGCGCCAGCGCGAACGCGCAGACGCAAAGCTTATTTCGCAGGCCAATCACCGTGTGAGTACAGGGCGGGCAGTTCGCGAAAACGTCCCTGATAGTCCAAGCCGTATCCCACGACGTAAACGTCGGGAATCTCGAAGCCGCGGTAGGCGATCTCGATATCGGCGATGCGGCTGCCCGGGCGATCCAAAAGCGTGCAGACCGCGAGCGATGCGGGGTTTCGTGCTTTAAGCGTCTTGACCACGTATTGCAGCGTCATGCCGGTATCGATCGTGTCGTCGACCACGACGACGTGGCGGCCTTCGATCGAGTGCGACGTGTCTTTTTCAAAGCGAATGCCTTCGCGATCGCTGTATTTCGTGACCGCGATCAAATCGAACTCCGCGGGGATCGGGATGGCGCGCGTGAGGTCGGCCAAGAAGACGGCCGCGGCGTTGAGGACGCCCACGAGCATCGGCCTCTTGCCCGCGTAATCCTCGGCGATCTGCGCCCCAAGTTCGGCGACCCGCGCGGCGATCGCCGCTTGATCGAACAGCAGGCGACGCGTCACGAGGCCGCCGCCAAACGCCCGCACAAGCGCTGAACGTCGTGCCGCTTGAGCAGCTTGATACGGACCCCCGGATGCGATTCGCGCAGGAGGCGCACTTTGCGATTCTTGCGCGTTTGAAGCTTGGGTTTGATGACGGTCACTTCGACGTACAGATGGTATTCCGGAAGATAGAAGTCGGGGGTGAAGAATTCGACCGGAGCGCCGCCCGAACTCCACGCGATCGGGAAGCATCGCGGCTCGTATTCCCACTCGATCCGATAAAAGTCGAGCAGTTTGGCGAGGTCTTCTTCCGAGCGATGAGCGAAGCGAATCCGTGACGTTGCCACGGACGGTAGTCTACGACGCGGAAAGTGCCGATTCCGCCTCGATTGCCTCGCCACGCAGCGGTAACCGCAGAACGAAAGACGCGCCCCCTAGCGGCGATGGCCCGGCGCTCACGTCGCCGCCGGCGCGTTCGACGATCGTCTTGACGATGGCCAGCCCGATTCCGCGGCCGGCGCCGCGCGCGGCGCTGCCGCGCACGCATGGCGAAAAGATGGCTTCGCTCTCTGCGAGCGCCACGCCGGCGCCGTCGTCGTCGACCCGCACGCAAGCAAACGAAAGTTCCTGCGCGACCCAGATGCAGATGAGGCCGCCGGTGCGGCCGTACTTCACCGCGTTATCCAGCACGTTGAGGATTGCCTGAACGCAAGCATCGCCCCCAAGGCCGACGCGCACGCTCGGTCCGGGCTGCGCGAGGACGGTAACGCCGCGTTCCCGCGCCTGCGGCGCGACCGCGTCGCAGGCGACCCCGATGGCCTCGCGCACGTCGCACGATAGTGCCAGGACATCGGCGGAGGAAAGATCCAGCAGCGAGAAATCCAGCATGCCGTCGACCAGCCGCCCCAAACGCAACGTCTCGCGCCTCGCGGTCTGTAAGAACGCCTGACGAGTTTGCGCATCGAGGTCGTCGTCGAGCAAGGTGTCCAAGTACCCACGAATCGACGTCAGCGGCGTCCGCAACTCGTGTCCGATCGCGGCGAAGAAACCGTAGCGCTCGCGTTCGCGCGCGCCGCGCTCGAGCGCACCCTCGATCTCGGGCATCAACCCGGCGCGCGGATCGACCTGCGATACAACGCACCATCCCGACTCGACCGCCAGTCCGGAACGCTGCGCGATCGCCAGCGCGATCCTTTCCACCATCGAGCGGCAATCGGCGGGCGATGGCGCTTTTTGTTCGCGCGGCGCGGCTAGCATGGCGACGACAAACGTGTCGGCGCCGGCGTCGTGAGCCAGGGCGTCGTCCGCGCGAACGATCCGGCGCGCGGCCGAAAGGAACGCGCGCACCGTCCGGCGTTCCAAGCGCTGAGCGTCGGCACGTCCGGACTGCCACGCGACCTGCTCGAACGCCGGAACCCGCACCGCGAGCATGGCGATGGGGCGCCCCGCCGAGGCTTGCGCTATCGCCCCGGCCAGCGATTCGAGCGAGTGCAGATCGCTATGGGCGGACGAACTTGTAGCCAAAGCCATGCACGGTGAGGACGAAAGCGGGTCGGCGCGTGCTCGATTCGATCTTCTCGCGGACTCGCTTGACGTGCACGTCGATCGTCCGCTCGTCGCCGACGTAATCGAAGCCCCAGACGCGGTCCAGCAGCGCGCGCCGGGAAAGCGCGACGCCCGGATGCGACGCCAGTTCGAGCAGCAATGCAAACTCGCGCGGTTTGGCGCAGACATCGGTGCCATCGAGGCGCACTTCCCGCGCGGCTTCATCGATCTCCAGGCGACCGAACCGCAACAAGAGGGGCGACGGCGTCCGGTCGCGATCGTTGCGCCGCAAGATCGCCTTGACCCGCGCGACGACTTCACGGACCGAGAACGGCTTGCAGACGTAATCGTCGGCGCCAAGTTCGAATCCGATCACGCGATCGACCTCGTCGGTACGCGCGGTCAGGAAGAGAATCGGCACTTCCCGTTGCTCGCGGCGCAGCGTGCGCGCCACTTCAAAGCCGTCGACCACCGGCAGGCCGACATCCAAAACGATCATCGACGCTCCGGCGCGCGCCACGCGCAGTGCCGCCACCCCGTCGGCGGCAACCACGGTGCGTAAACCTTCGCGTTCGAGATGGTGGACGAGCAAGTCGCGAATCGCCGAATCGTCCTCGGCAATCGCCACCGGAGCGGTGAGCATACTAGCAGTAGTGCCCGCCACACGCGCCTACTAAGACATCGCCGAGAGCTCTGGGTGCTTGGGGGCAAGCGGGCCGAAGCGCGCGGCATGCTCGCGCAGACTTCGGTAGATTAATGACGCTGGAAAGCCGTAGCGTTCCAGCGCGCGCGCTGCCGATGGATAACTGGTTTGCGGTTTGGTGCGTAAGAGCTTCTCGATGGCGGCGTCGCAACGTGCGGGTTCGCTGCGTTCGCCGTCCCGAACGGCTTCCAATGCTGCGTCGCGATCGATTCCTTTGCGCACCAACTCGGCAACCAGCCGCGCATCTCCAACGGATTTACGCGACCCGGCTACGTAGAGCTGGGCGAACAAGCGATCGTCCAGAAGCCCGATCGAGCGGCAGCGTTCTACCGCTGCCCGAACTTCTGCCTCTTCGTAGCTTTTGCGCTGGAGTCGTTTCCAAAGCTGCGCCTCGGTCAAGCGCTGTCGCGCCAACGAACGAAGCGCACTAACCCACGCCGACGCCATGGGATTAGTCGGCTACGACGACTTTTTCGGCGTGGCCGTTGGGCGAGATGCTCGCGGTGAGCGCCGCGCGGATCTTCAATTCGATTTCGCCGGCTAAATCCACGCGTTCTTCGAGGAAGGCTTTAGCATTTTCGCGGCCTTGGCCGATGCGCTGGTCGCCGTAGGTATACCACGAGCCGCTCTTGCCGACGATGTTTTGCTCGAGTGCGACATCGAGAATCGAGCCCATCTTGCTGATCCCTTTACCGTAGGTGATATCGAACTCGGCCTGACGGAACGGCGGCGCGACTTTGTTTTTGACGACTTTGACGCGCGTTCGCGTGCCGACGACATCTTGGCCGATCTTGATCTGTTCGAGTTTTCGAACGTCCAAACGCACCGACGCATAGAATTTGAGCGCGCGCCCGCCCGAGGTCGTTTCGGGGCTCCCGAACATCACGCCGACTTTTTCGCGCAGTTGGTTGATGAAGATCATGACCGTCTTGCTGCGCGAAATGCAGGCAGTCAATTTACGCAACGCTTGAGACATCAGGCGCGCTTGCAGCCCGACGTGGGCGTCGCCCATGTCGCCTTCGAGTTCGGCCTTGGTGACCAAAGCGGCCACCGAGTCGATCACCACCACGTCGACGGCGTTGCTGCGCACCAACATCTCGGCGATTTCGAGCGCTTGTTCGCCGGTATCGGGTTGCGAGACAAGCAGGTTATCGAGATCGACCCCCAGCGCCGCTGCATAGGTCGGATCGAGCGCGTGCTCGACGTCGACGAAGGCCGCCGTCCCGCCGGTCTTCTGCGCCTCGGCGATCGCATGCAATGCCAGGGTCGTCTTACCGCTGGATTCCGGACCGAAGATCTCGACGACGCGTCCGCGCGGAAGGCCGCCTACGCCAAGCGCTAAGTCCAGGGCAATCGAACCGGTCGGAACGACCTCGAACGCCATGCGCTCTTGGAAATCGCCCATCCGCATGATCGAACCCTTACCAAACTGGCGCTCGATTTGCGCTAACGCATTACCGAGGGCAACTTGTCGTTCGTCTTGGCCTGCCATCGTATTGACTCTCTTTCGTTGCGGTTGCAGTATCGCTGTCTCTATCACGCTCTCACTGCGGAGTGACAAGGGGGTGGCATAGAAAATTAGGCTTGCACGGATTCTGGGGATTCTTCAAAGACGGCCGTCAGGAAGTCGGTGGCCGAAAACGGCTGGAGCGCGTCGGCGGTTTCGCCCAACCCTACAAACTTGATCGGCACTTCGAGGGTGTCGACGATCGCCACCAGCACGCCGCCTTTGGCAGTCGAATCGAGTTTGGTGACGACCACGCCGGTCAGCGCGGCGGCTTCGTTAAAGAGGCGCGCTTGCGAGATCGCGTTTTGCCCCGTGGTGCCGTCGATGACCAGCAGCGTTTCGCACGGCGGCGCGCCCAGTTCGCGTTCGATCACGCGTCGTATTTTCTTGAGTTCTTCCATCAGGTTGGTCTTAGTTTGCAGACGACCGGCGGTGTCGATTAGCACGACGTCGACGTTGCGGGCCTTACCGGCTTGGACCCCGTCGAAGACGACCGCGGCCGGGTCGGCGCCCTCGGCGCCGCGGACGATTTCGCTGCCGCTGCGTTCGGCCCAAATCGACAACTGCTCGGAAGCCGCTGCCCGAAACGTGTCGGCAGCCACCAGCAGCACGCGTTTGCCGTCCTTGCGCAGTTTGGTCGCGAGTTTGCCAATGGTTGTGGTCTTCCCCGAGCCGTTGACGCCGACCGCCAGGATGACAGCAGGGGTCGCATCGAGATTGAGTTGGGGCGAGCCAACATCGAGAAACCGCTCGACGTCGCGGCGCAGACGCGCGACGACCTGATCGCTGGTTTTCCAGGCTTCTTGTTTGGCAACGGTCCGCAGGCCGCCGACGATCTTTTCGGTCGTCGGAACGCCGAAATCGGCGGCGACCAGCAACTCCTCGAGGTCGTCCCAAAATTCGGGCGTGATCGGTTTGCGCTCACGACCCAGGGCCTGGACCCCGGCGAGGGTTTCCCGTGCCTTCCCAAACGACGCCCGGAGGCGTGACAGCCAGCTCACGGGTCCACCTTTTCAAGGCCATTTAATCGAACTCCTGTTCGATTGACCGCTTGCGCGACGCCTATTTCTCGAAGGCCGCGAAGCGCCTCGGGGTCCGTTGGCGGCGTTAGCGGCGACCGCGGCGTTTTGCGGGGCCGCCCCCGTACGCCAGTTGCAAGTCGACGGGACGAATCGCCATGTTGCAATCCTTCTCCCTTTGCCCGCTCTTTACGGTTCGTCGGCGGGCGCGATGGGTTTTCTGAGGTATTTTTGCTTCACGTTTGGGTCGCCTTCGCGATAGCCCAGGTCGTCGCTGAGCTCTCGCAGGCGCTGGCGTAAATGGATGACGGCTTGAGCGTGAATCTGCGATACGCGCGATTCCGAAACACCCAGAGCCGACTTGATTTCCTTGAGCGTCTGGCCTTCGAAGTAGTACAGGGATATGACCGTACGTTCTTGGGGCGCGAGCGACTCGACCGCGCTTACCAACGCCGAACGAATTTCGCTTTGCTCGAACTCGCTGGTGACGTCGTGCTCGTCATCTTTGAGCGTGTCGACGAGCGGAATGTCGTAGCCCTTCTCGTTTGGCAAGAACTCTTCGAGCGACAGCACCGAGGTGCCGCGCACGCGCTGCATTATCTGGTCGAGCTCCTTGGGCGCTAGGCCGAGATGACGCGCGATCTCGTCGGCGGTCGGGGCGCGGCCAAGGGTTACCTCAAGTTCTTGGTGCGTGCGTTCCAGCTCGCGGGCGCGCTGACGCACCGCGCGGGGTACCCAATCAAGCGACCGCAGCGCGTCGAGGATCGCGCCGTTGATACGCGTGATCGCGTAGGTTTCGAACTTGACGCCGCGGGCGTCGTCGTACTTCTCGATCGCGTCGATGAGGCCCAAGATGCCGTCGTTGATCAAGTCGTTAATCTCGACGTTGGGCGGTAAATTTACAGAAATCCGACCCGCTACATATTTGACTAAGTGCAGATACTTGTGAACGATCTCTTCTCGCGAGAGTTCGACGCCGCCGATCACATAGCGACGCGACCTACGACTCACTTTCATCGAGCGCTCCGGCCGCGTGGCCCCGTTATGCGTTGCAGCTTACGGGCGTTATTCACAGGATATCTACCGGCTCCTACTCTGGGCCGAGCGCACTCCCGTTGTTCAAATGTAAAGACTTCGAAGCGATCGGCCGGTTATCGTCGCGGGCCGATCGCCGATGGCGCTCGCGATGTGGTCGAGTGGAACGACCCGATCCACCAGGCTTGCTTGCGCTGCCGATCGAGGCATTCCGTAGACCACGCTACTAGCCTCGTCTTGACCGGTCACATATCCGCCGCGCTCCTTCGGCAGGATCGCCACGCGCCCGTTGCCTACGATCCGTAACGAATGCGCGGATTGGCCGCAGCGTAGAGGACGTCGACCAAGGCATTGACCACAACGAACGCGCCGGCGAACAACAGGATGCAACCGTTGACCACCGGCATATCGCGATTGCTGATCGCATCGAACGCCAGACGGCCGACGCCCGGCCAAGCGAAGACGTTTTCGGTCAGCACCGCACCGCCCAGCAGCAGCCCGGTCTGCAGGCCGATCACGGTGATGATCGGCACCAGCGCGTTGCGCAGGGCGTGACGCACCACGACCGCCCATTCGCTCAGACCTTTGGCGCGCGCGGTGCGCACGTAATCGCTGCGCAGCACCTCCAGCATGCCGCTGCGCGTGACCTTCGCCACGATCGCAAGCGGAATCGTGCCCAGCGTGAGCGCCGGTAGCGCCAAGTGCCAGAGCGCGTCGCCGGCCGCGCGCAGGTTGCCTTCGAGCAGCGCGTCGAGTACGAGCAAATGCGTGATCGGACGAACGTCGTATTGTAACGAGAGGCGGCCCGAAACCGGAAACAGATTTAAGCCCCAGTGCGAGGGCACCACGCTCAACAGGTAGACGAGCATCCAACCCAGCCAGAACACCGGGATCGAAACCCCCAACAGCGCGAGGCTCGTCGCGGCCGCGTCGACGCTCGTGCGCCAGCGCAGCGCGGCGACGATGCCGATCGGAACGCCTAAGGCGATTGCGACGATCATCGCGGCCATCGCCAGTTCGATGGTTGCCGGAAAGTACTGCGACAACTTGGAGAGCACGCTCTGGTCGTCGATGATCGAGCGGCCCAGATCTCCGCGCGCTGCGTGGTCGAGATACAGACCGAGCTGCACGAACCAGGGCTTATCCAAACCGAAGGCCGTCCGCAAAGCGGCGACTTGTGCGGGCGAGGCATGGTCGCCCAAGCGAATTGCCACCGGATCGCCCGGAATCGACTTCATGAACAGGAATGAAACGATCGTGATCGCGAGCAGGACGGCGACCAGGCGCAACGCGCGTTCGGCGATGAAGCGCGTCACGCTCGATTAAGCCAGAGCCGCGCGAAACGCAAAGGAGAGCGCCTGCGCGTACAGATAGGCGCGATCGCCGGTGTCTCGCTCGTGATCCTCACGCTGCAAAATATCGGCAAAGCGCGGCGACTTTGCGAGTTGATCGAAGAGCACGCCGTAACGAGCGGGTCGCTTTTCGAGGAATCGCATCAGCCGTTCGCGATTGCGCAATCGCCCATGAAAGCGGTCGCGGAGGGCGCGCCCGTAGCGCGCCGCGGCGTTCGATGGTCGTGCCCGCGACGACGCGATTGCCTCGGCCGCCAGCCGTCCGCTCATCGCGGCTTCAAAAATGCCTTCGCCGTTGGTCGCGTCGACCAGCCCCGCGGCCGTTCCGCCAACCATCACGCCTTCACACGCGACCTGCGGTCGCGGCGCGCCGCCGTAGAGCAAATGCCCTTCTTGTTTGAGCGTAAAGCCGATGCCCGGATAAAGCCGCGCGCGCACCCGCTGCGTGAACGATTCCAGTTCTTCGCGCAGCAACGCGCCGGGCATCTTACCGGTAAAGCCTAGGCCAACTGCAAGGTGATCGCGTTTGGGAAACATCCAGCCGATGATCTGCCGGCCATCGCGACCCGGGTAGTAATGCAGTTCGAGCGTTTCGTACGCAATCGCCGACGCCGGACGTTCCAAGTAGACGCGATACTGCAGCGTCGTCATCAAACCGTTCTGCCACCCGGTGAACGCAAACTCCGAATCGATTTCGAGTTTGGCCGTCGCACCTTGGGCGAGAAATAGATTGCGCGCCGAAATCTTTCGGCGCTCGCCCGATGCGGCATCGGCGTACTCGACGATCGTACGATCGCCCTCGCGAACGAAGCCGCGGTAGAGCGATCCGGTGCGAATCTGCGCACCGGAGGCGGCGGCTTGGCGCGCGATTTCACCGTCGAGCTCTTCGCGCGTGGTCGTGTGCCCCGGTCCGAAGAAAACCTCACGTTCGACGCCGCGGATATCGAAAAGCGCCAGACGCGGCGTGTCGCAATGAATCAGCGAGCGCGGCAGGTCGAAGGTCTCGCAGAAGCCCGGGCGTAGGCCGGCAGCGCAGACGCGTCGGGCGCCGACGACGGCGTCTTTCTCGAGCACCACCGTGCCGGCACCGGCGCGCGCGGCTTCGCGGGCGGCCGTGCTGCCGGCGGGGCCGGCCCCGACGACCACGAGTTCGACCTCCTCAACCATAGGCGCGACGCATTCGCTGGGAGGAGCCGCCGGTCATGGCGACGCCGCCGCCCGCCCGCGAGCAGGACCGCTAGGCCGCCCGGCCCAACCATGCGCGGTTGGCTCCGGCCGGGGTACCACCGGAGCGCTGTTTTCCGTCGCTTAAGGATTTTTACGTGCAAGCACAGCAAGCGATCTGGGCCGGACTAGTCGGCGGCGCCCTCGCCGTCGCGTACGGCATCTTCCTGATCCTTTGGGTTCTGGGACGCCCCGATGGCAACGACCGGATGCGAGAGATCGCCGCGGCCATCCAAGAAGGCGCCATGGCATTCCTCAAACGCCAATACACGACCGTGGCGATCGTCGCGGTCGTTCTGGCGATCGTCATCTACTTCGCGCCATCACCGTTGGGTTGGCAATCCGCGCTGGGCTTCCTGATCGGCGCGATCCTGTCGGGCGCCGCCGGCTACATCGGCATGACCGTGTCGGTGCGTGCCAACGTACGGACCGCCGAAGCGGCGCGCGGCGGCCTCAAGCCCGCACTCAACGTCGCCTTCCGCGGCGGCACGGTGACCGGCATGCTGGTGGTCGGTTTGGGTCTGATGGCCGTCTCGGGCTACTTCTGGTTTCTGCTCAACATTAACGGCGGCGACGTCGGTAAATCGCTGGGCGCGATGGTCGGCTTGGCCTTCGGCTGCTCGCTGATCTCGGTATTCGCCCGTTTGGGCGGCGGCATTTATACGAAGGCCGCCGACGTCGGCGCAGACTTGGTCGGGAAGCTCGAAGCCGGTATCCCCGAAGACGATCCGCGAAACCCCGCCGTCATCGCCGACAACGTGGGCGACAACGTCGGCGATTGCGCCGGCATGGCCGCCGACTTGTTCGAAACGTACTGCGTGACGACGGTCGCGGCGATGTTGCTGGGTTTCCTGATCTTCGCCGGCAAGATTCCCGCCGCGGTGACGTTCCCGTTACTGCTCGGCGCGCTCTCGATCGTGGCGTCGATTATCGGCTCGGCGTTCGTCGGCATCGGTAAGGTGACCAAAACCAGCATCATGTCGGCACTCTATTGGGGCATGACCGTTGCCGGCGTGCTCGCCTTGATCGGCTTCTGGTTCGTCAGCCAATCCGTCTTTAGCGGCAACGTCGCCGGCGTGAACGCGACGAGCATCTTCTTCTGCGCGTTCGCCGGGATCGCGATCACCGGGCTGATCACCTTCATCACCGAATATTATACCGGCACCCAGTTCGGTCCGGTCAAACGCATCGCCGCCGCATCGGTTACCGGGCATGCGACCAACATGATCGCTGGTCTAGCCGTCTCGATGCAAGGCACCGCGCTGCCGGCATTGGTCATCGTCGTCGGCATCCTGGTCTCGTATTCGCTCTCGGGCGTATACGGCGTCGGTATAGCCGTCATGTCGATGCTCTCGATGGCCGGCATCGTGGTCGCGATCGACTCGTTCGGTCCGATCACCGATAACGCCGGCGGGATCGCCGAAATGGCCGACATGCCCCAAGACGTGCGCAACGTCACCGATCCGCTCGACGCGGTCGGCAACACGACCAAGGCTGTGACCAAGGGCTACGCCATCGGCTCGGCCGCGCTGGCGGCCGTCGTGCTGTTCGCGTCGTTCCTCAAAGAACTCACCAACCACTGTGCCGTCGCGCATGCCGCGTGTGCGACGGCACCGGTCTCGTTTTCGATCGGCGAGCCCTACGTGTTGGCCGGATTGTTCGTGGGCGGGTTGCTGCCGTATCTGTTCGGCTCCCTTTCGATGGAAGCCGTCGGACGCGCGGCCGGCAAGGTGGTCGAGGAAGTCCGCCGTCAGTTCCGCCAGAACCCCGGCATCATGCTTGGCACGTCCAAGCCCGACTACGGCACCACGGTCGACATCGTGACCGCGTCGGCGCTCAAAGAGATGATTCTGCCGGCGCTCATTCCCGTCGGCGTTCCGGTCATCGTCGTCTTACTTACCGTGTGCGACGTGTTTAAAGGCAACACGGGCGCGCAGATGATGGGCGGCATCTTGGTCGGTTCGATCGTCACCGGTTTGTTCGTCGCGATTTCGATGACGACCGGCGGCGGTGCGTGGGACAACGCCAAGAAGTACATCGAGGACGGCCATCACGGCGGCAAGGGTTCGGTCGCCCATCAAGCCGCCGTAACCGGCGACACGGTCGGCGATCCATACAAAGACACCGCCGGGCCGGCCATCAACCCGATGATCAAAGTGCTCAACATCGTCGCGCTCTTGCTCGTCGGTTTCCTGGTCCACTGACCCCGTGCTTCGAAAAGGGGCGTTCGGGCGCCCCTTTTCTTTTTTCCGAACGCATAGTCGCGCCGTTAGTTGGAAAGACTATGAGCATGAAGATCTGTCTTGCGGCCGTCCTCTGCGTCGGCCTGGTGCTGGGGACGATCGTACCGGCGCGCGCCTACACCGCGCAGCAGCAACAAGAGCTGCAGATCGGCCAGCAAGAATACCAGCAGCTTTCCTCGCAGGGCAAAATCGTGACGAGTTCGCCCTACTACGCGATTCTCAATCCGATTGCACGACGCATATCCCAGGTCGCCAACGCCAAATACTTCATGCCTTTCCGCTTCATTCTGATCAAGGATTCGTCGCCCAACGCATTCGCGGTCCCGGGCGGGAACGTCTACGTGACGACCGCAATGATGACGTTCGCGAAAAATCAGGAAGAACTCGCCGGAGTGCTCTGTCACGAGACCTCGCACGACATCCATCACGACGTCGTGAACCTCAACCCGCGCTACCAGACGATCGGCACGGTCGGCGGCATCCTGAGCGTGTTGATCGGGAATAATCGCACGGCGCAGTCGCTGTTAGGCGCTGCGGCCAGCGCCGACGCCGATCAGTTCTCGCGCCAAATCGAATCCAACGCCGATCACCTGGGTGCGTACACCTGCGCGCAGTCCGGCTACAACCCGTGGGGCATGGTCTGGCTGATGCAACGCTTTCAGAAATCCGATACCGGCGGATCGATGGAGTTTCTCTCCGATCACCCGCGGGACGATCATCGGGTTAGCGATTTGGAAACCGAGTTCCGCAACGATCCCGCGACGTTTAGCCGATTCTCGTCGAGCATTGCCAACGGGCATCGCCTCTGACCGTTCGGTTTACCAACCGCCCGAAGCGCCGCCGCCACCGAAACCGCCGCCGAATCCGCCGCCGCTAAAACCGCCGCCGTCACCGAAACCTCCGCCGCCAAAGCCGCCGCTGCCGCCAAACCCAATGAACGGAAGGCCGCCGCCCAGCCAATAGCCGTGTTTGCCTTGGTGCGCGGCGCGTGAAAGTGTCGCGATGATCATCACCAATAGGAACAACCCGAAAAACACGATCGCCATGTTAGGAGCGCCGCCACCCTGGCTTGCAGCATCCGCAGTCGGCGGCGGATTCTTCATCCGCGACGCGTACGACGGATCGATCGCCAGCAGCATCTGCTCCGCACCGTCTGTGACGGCGCCATCGGCGTCCCCGGCGCGCAGTTTGGGCCTCATCGTGTTGCGGATGATTTGCGACGAGAGCGCATCGGTAAGGTTGGGTTCGAGCGAGTAGCCGACCTCGATCCTTATCGCGTGATCGGCCATGAAGACGAACAGGATCGCGCTATCGCTTTTGCCTTTAAGGTCGACCTTCCAGGCTTGCGTCGCCGCGATCGTCCAATCTTCGATCGCTTCGCCGCCGGTGGTTTGACCGATCCACACCAGCACGTGATGACCGGTCGCCTTCTGAAAATCGGTGAGTTCGGATTCCAATGCGGTGCGCGTCGGATCGTCGAGGGCTCCGGCGGTGTCGGTGACGTAGTGCGTCGGCGAGGGCGGCATCTGCAAGTTGGCGGCGAACGCGGCGGCGGGTAGCAATGCAAACGCCAGGGCGAATGCAGCGACGGCGCGGCGCATCAGGCAACCACCGTTTTAGCGAAGTGCGCGTGAAGTTGCTCGCCGATGCTTGCCACCGCACGTTCGATGCCCCCGACCAAGTCGCCGCCGGCAAGGGCGGGTTGCACCTGCGCGACGACGTCGCTCCAAAATTTCGCATCGACGCGCTCGTGGAGCGCGGCATCCCCGATCACCGCGAATTGCCGAGCGTGCGGCGCGACCAGGATCATCGAAGCGTTGCGATCGGCAGCGCGATGCATGCCGGCACGTTCGAACTCGCTCTTAGCGCGCTCGAATGCATCGACCTCGGCGTCGGGGACGACGCGTACGGCGATCCGCCCGGTCGTTCCCGCCTCCGCGCGCCGAACGGCCCGGCGGACCCTGTGTCGCTCCGAGAATGATAGCATTTAGAACTGGACCTGCGGCGCGCTCTGGGCTTGGCTCGATGCCGCGAAGTACGGCCGCTCGGCAAACTTGCTGCCGAACAAGTCGGCTATCAGTGCCGTTGGCATGGTGTCGCGCCGCGTATTGAATGCCTGCGCGAGATCGTTGAAGCGCTTGCGTTCGACCGCGATACGGTTCTCGGTGCCCTCTAACTGCGATTGCAACGTCAGGAAGTTTTCGTTGGCCTTGAGGTCGGGGTAGTTCTCGGTGACGACCAGCAGTCGCGAGAGCGCCGCACCTAAGGAGCCCTGCGCCTGTTGATATTGTGCGAACGTCTTGGGATTGTCGAGCGCGCCTTGGAGCGCTTGGGGCGTGATCTGCCCGACCGACGCACGCGCCTGCGCGACGGCGATATAGGTACTCTTTTCGAAATTGGCCGCGCCTTTGACCGTAGCGACCAAGTTCGGAACCAGGTCGGCGCGCCGCTGGTAGACGTTCTGAACTTGCCCCCACTGCGCTTGGACCGCCTGCTGCGAGGCGACCAGGCCGTTGTACGTCGTCGTAAAGAAAAGGGCGAGGATCAAAACGATGGCCAGGGCGATCCAGCCGGCGTACGAGGGGCGACGGGTCATGAAGGTCTCCTTGACGACGGAGCCGGCGGGGCCGGCGGTGCTTGCTCGCTACGTTAGGCAGGCACCGCTCGCGCTCCGCCCAGGCCCGCGCTCGGCATAGGAAGACGTGCGCGCAAACGGTAGTATCAACGATGCGCTTAACGGTTTCATCGGCTCTGCGGCTGGCGGCCCTGGCCGCCATCGTCTTCTTCGCCGTCAACGGCGGCCACGTTCGGGCGGCCGCCCAAACCCTGGTGGGCGGCATCGATCTACACAACCTGGATCGCACGTGTAAGCCCTGCACGGACTTCTACCAGTTCGCTAACGGCGGATGGATGAAAAAGAATCCAATTCCGCCCGCGTACTCCCGCTGGGGCAACTTCTCGGTCGTGCAGCGGCGCAATCGAGCCGCATTGCAGCGCATCCTCGATAAGGCCGCGGCCGCCAACGCAAGCTCCGGTACCAACGAACAGAAGATCGGCGACTTCTACGCTTCGTGTTTGAACGTATCGGGAATCGAGCAGGCCGGAACCACGCCGCTGGGCGAGCAGTTCCGCACCATCGACGCGCTCACCGATAGCACCCAACTGCCGGCAACGCTAGCCCAGCTCCAACTCGACGGCGTCTCGGGGTTCTTTAGCATGCGTGGCGGAGCCGACGCCAAAGACTCGACCTCGATCATCGCGCAGTTGGGACAGGGCGGCCTCGGGCTGCCGGATCGCGATTACTACACCAAGCCCGACGATCGCAGCAAGGCGCTACGCGACGGATATTTGGCGCACGTTACCGGGATGTTCGGATTGCTTGGTGAGTCCAGCGACGACGCAGCCCTTGACAGCGCGAGCGTGATGTCGATCGAAACCGCGCTGGCACAAGCATCTCTGACGCGCGTCCAGCGCCGCGATCCTAACGCGACCTATCACAAGATGTCGATGGCCGACTTAACCGGTCTGATGCCCAACTTCGACTGGGCGGCGTATTTCCAAGCGTCCGGCGTCGACCCGACCAACGTCAACGTCAGCTCGCCGGACTACTTCCGCGCGCTCTCGACCGAACTCTCAAACGCTACCGCTGCTCAATTGCGCGCGTATTTGCGCTGGCATTTGGTTCACGCTTACGCCGACGCGCTGCCCAAGGCGTTCGTCGACGCCAACTTTGCCTTCTATTCCAAGGAATTGCAGGGTACCCCGCAGCCGTTACCGCGAACCCAACAATGCATCGCCGCCACCGACGGCGCGCTCGGCGAAGCGCTCGGGCCGTTCTACATCCAGCAGAACTTTTCGCCGGCCGCCAAAGCCGCCGCGCTCGCGATGGTGCAGAACATTAAAGCGACGCTGCGCGACGATTTCTCAACGCTGGACTGGATGACACCCCAGACGCGGACCCTGGCCGTCGCCAAACTCGACGCGTTCGACTTGAAGATCGGCTACCCCACAAAGTGGCGCGACTACTCGACCCTGCCGATCGTACGCGATCCCTATGCGGTCAACGTGTTGGCATCCAATGTTTTTGAGGTGCGTCGTAACTACGACAAGATCGGCAAGCCGGTCGACCGCGCCGAGTGGGGTATGAGCGTCCCAACCGTCAACGCCTACTACAACCCATCGATCAACGAGATCGTCTTTCCGGCGGGCATCTTGCAGCCCCCGTTCTTCAATGCCAAAGCCGACATGGCCGTCAACTATGGTGCGATCGGCGCGGTTGTCGGACACGAATCGACCCACGGCTTCGACGACCAAGGGCATCTGTACGACCTCAACGGCAACCTCACCAATTCGTGGACGCCGCAAGACTCGGCCGCTTTCGACCGGCGCGCCCAATGCGTCGTCGATCAGTGGAGCGCACTCTCGCCCATTTCGGGCACCGACGAGATCGGCAAACAAGTCGAGGGCGAAGAGATCGCCGATTTAGGCGGCGTGACGATCGCCTACAAAGCATTCGAAAAGTGGCAGGCCAAACATCCGCGCCGCACGATCGACGGCTTCACGCCCGAGCAGCGCTTCTTCATGGGTTGGGCGCAAGTCTGGGCTAGTCAAACGCGCCCCGACGAGATCCGCTACTTGGCCGCCAACGACGTGCACGGCTACGATAAGTTCCGCGTGAACGCGACCCTCTCAAACATCCCGGGCTTCGCAAGCGCGTGGTTCTGCAAACTCAACGACGCGATGGTGCGCCCGCCCGCCCAACGCTGCCGCATTTGGTGAGCCCGATCGTCCAATTCTAAGGGCTAGGGCGACGGCGCGGCGCTTGGAATCAACGCTTGCGCGGCCGTACGTGTACTCTGTACGCCGACGCTATACATGGCGTGATCGCCGATTTTCCACATTAGAACGGCCGCCTGCGCGCGGGTTACCGGCGCTTTCGGGCGGAAGCTCGAGATCGTCCCAAAGACGCGTCCGATGTCGTCGATGTGCTGCGAATCGTTGAACGTGAGCGAACAGATCGCGGCCACGAATTCGGGCGCGATTGCGCTCTTGTCCTTCCAATTCGGCAACTCGTATCGCTCTTGCGGAATGTCCGCCGCTTTCGTGTCCTGGATTCCGCCCTTGTCGAGCACGCTCTTAATTGCAACCATTTGTTCGCGCGTCAGGACTTGATCGGGACGAAAGGTTTTATCGGGGAAACCGACCGAAGTGCCGGCGTCCTGTAAGCCTTGAATATACTGGAAATCGGGATCGCTCGATGCGACGTCTTTAAATACCGACGGATCCGCGGCGGTCGCAGGTCGAATTTGTTTGCTGTCGTCGTCGCCCCAAATCGCGTTATTGGCTTTGTACAGCCAGCGCACGAACGTACGGCGCGTAATCGGATCGTTGGGCTTGAATAGGCCGCTTGTGGTCTCGAAAACGCCGAGTTGCCCCAGTTGCACAATCTGGCCGGCGCCAAAAACGCCGCCAAGATCGCTGTATGCCACCGACACGGTCGGCGACGGCGCGACCGTGGGGGCAGCCGAGGGCGACGCCGCGACGTTGGAAGCCGCGGAATCGGACGGAAGCGCCGCTGGAGCGGAAGTGGCCGATGACGACGATGAAGAGCCGTTGCTGCACGCGCCGAGCACCAGGCCCAAGCATGCGCCCGAAATCAAAATAGTGCGATTCATGATCGCCAACTATGACGCCGGCGGGACGGTCGCCTGCCATTTGCCCTTAAATCTGGCCTGCGGCATGCTCCAATGCGCGGTACTTCTTGTAAATTTCATAGTACGAGATAATGACGGCGGAAATCGCGAAAACGATCAGTCCGTCGCCAACTATCGTTGCCATCACGCCGTTCGGTACGACGATCTGAATGACGCGCCGCACGGCAAAGGCTCCCAGCCAGAGCGCTAAAACGACCCACGACGCATCGAGGTACATCACGCCGGGCGTGTCGGTCGCACGCACGTTGGTGTGCTTGCCGCGCAGAATGCCCAACGGCGCGCCCAGCACCAGTCCGCCGACAACCGCTACCACAATCGCCCAAGGGGGAGCCGGGTTGAGTTGTTGAGATCCCCAAATCGCCAATGCGGTCATTGCCGTAAAGATGACCGGGCCCACCCACATGCGCGTAACTGTCATCTTTTGCGGGCGCGAATAGCGGAAGATCATCAGCGCGGCGACGACCACATAGATCGCGATCGTCATCGGGTTAAATTGCGTACCAGAACTCATTGAAAAACCTCAAGCGTCAAAAGGGAGCTGGCTCAAAAGAAAACGGGGCCGCGCGATGCGCGACCCCACTGGTTTCTCCACCGGAAGGGTCACTTGATTTCGACTTTCGCGCCGGCTTCTTCGAGCTTGGTTTTGACGACGGCGGCATCTTCTTTGCTGACGCCTTCCTTGACGGCTTTGGGCGCGCTTTCGACAAACGCCTTGGCTTCGGTCAGACCCAGGCTGGTCACTTCGCGGACGGCCTTGATGACCTTGATCTTCTCGGGACCCGCTTCCACGAGGATGACGTCGAACTCCGTCTGCACGGCGGCCGGTGCCGCTGCTGCAGCCGGGCCGGCGGCAACCGCGACCGGAGCCGCAGCCGAAACGCCATATTTCGTTTCGAGCTGTTTGACGAGATCGGCCAACTCGAGGACCGTCAGTTTATCGATCGACTCGATTAGTTCTGCTACTGCCATGATGTGTGAATATCTCCCTTACGTTCCGGATTGAGCGAGCTTCTGCTCGCGGATAGCATTGAGCGCGCGGACGAGACCGCTCTGGTTGCCCGACAGCACCATGACCAAACCGCGCAGCGGGCTTGACAGCGAGCCGACCAATTTGGTCAAGAGTTCGATTTTCGGCGGAAGCTTGGCAAGGATTTCGACTTGCGCGGCTTCGACGATTTTGCCGTCGATATAGGCGGCCTTGATTCCGATCGCTTTGACGTCCTTCGAAAACGTCTTAAGCGCCTTGGCGGGTCCGACCGGGTCGCTGCCGGCAAACACCACACCGGTCGTGCCGGCGAGGTATTGGTCGAACTTGGATGCGAGGTCGTCGCCCGCGGCGATCTTGAACAACGTATTCTTGACGACGGAGTAGGTACTGCCGTCTTTGCGCAGCTCGCCACGGAGTTTGGTGATCTCTGCGACGGTCAATCCGGCAAAGTCGGTGAGGAACAAGTTTTTCGCGCCGGCCAGCCGGTCGCGAAGTTCTTGCACTACGGCTTCTTTTTTTGCGGTTGGCATGACGCTGGTGCGCCCCCTGTAGAAACAAAAAAGCGCTCCTCCAACTTTCGGAGAGCGCTGCATGGCCGAGCGAGAGCTCGAATCATATCGTGCGTTCCTGGGCAGGCGTCTCGATCGCTCGAGGCATTACCCCGCTTACACGGGACCTACAGTCTTTGGAGCCTCACGGATAGTACCAGAACTCCTCGCCGGGCGCAAGCGCTTTTTGCATAAGTGCGAATTGTCCATAGGTGTGACCTGCCCCAGGGGGAGATGGCCGACGGCAGAACGGGGGCCGGACGTAACCACATCCCCTGAGAAGCAAACTGCCCGCCGGTTATCCGACGGGCAGTTTGTTTTTGCGCGACGAGTAGGTTATTGGGCGCGAACTTTGTTGGGATCGACTTTGACGCCCGGACCCATGGTCGAGGTCAACGTGATCGAGCGGACATACGTGCCTTTGGCCGCCGATGGCTTCGCGCGAATGATGGCATCGAGCAGCGTGTTGACGTTTTCGCTCAACTGCGACGCGTCGAACGACGCCTTGCCGACGATCGTGTGCACGATACCGGCTTTATCCAACCGATACTCGACCTTGCCGCCCTTGATGTCTTTGATGGCCGATGCGATGTTGGCCGAGACCGTTCCGGATTTCGGGTTAGGCATCTTCTGAGCGAGGATGCGTCCGAGTTCCTTACCGACGAGCGCCATCATGTCCGGGGTCGCAACCGCGACGTCGAATTCGGTGAAGCCGGCTTTGAGTTTATCGATCAGTTCCTGATCGCCGACGAAGTCGGCGCCGGCGGCCTGAGCCTCTTTGGCCTTGTCGCCCTTGGCAAATGCGATGACCCGAACCGTGCGGCCGGTGCCGTGCGGAAGCAACACCGTGCCGCGCACGTTCTGATCGCTCTTCTTGGGATCGACGCCCAGGCGGATGTGCGCTTCGACGGTTTCGTTGAACTTCGCGGTCGCGTTCTTCTTGACGATCGAAATCGCTTCGGTCGTGTCGAACAGCTGCTTGGGATCGTACGTCTTGACGACGTTGCGGAAACGTTTGCCGTGAATATGCGTTGTCATCGTTATGCCTCCGTCTCCACGCCCATCGAGCGTGCGGTACCGGCAACGATCTTCTTGGCCGCATCGATATCGTTGGCGTTGATGTCGGGCATCTTGATCTTGGCGATGTCTTCGAGCTGCTTGTCGGTCAGTTTGCCGACCTTATTGCGATTAGGTTCCTTCGAGCCGGACTCGATCTTGAGGGCCTGCTTGATGAGGAACGACGCCGGCGGCGTCTTGGTAATAAATGTGAACGTGCGGTCTTCGAACACCGTGATCTCAACTGGAATGATCATGCCTGCCTGCGAAGACGTACGCTCATTGTACTGCTTGCAGAAGTCCATGATATTCAGCGAGTAGGGTCCTAAAGCCGGACCGATCGGCGGCGCAGGCGTAGCCTTGCCGGCCGGAATCTGCAGGCCGATCTTGCCCACAACTCTCTTAGCCATAGTATCTCCTTAACGATGCTCTTTCGAGCAGCTTCCCCTCAATAAATCTCGCCGGTCGGGGTCATCCCGACGAGAAACTTACTGCGACCTTCGGCGTTACACTTTTTCCACTTGGAAGAATTCCAACTCAACCGGGGTTTCGCGGCCGAAGATCGAGATGAGCGCGCGCAGCTTCTCTTTCTCCGGTTGGATCTCGTCGACGATGCCGGTGAAGTCGAAGAACGGGCCCGAGGTGACCTTGATGCGGTCGCCCTTGGCGAAATCGATCTTGAGCTTGGGCGCTTCGATACCCATCTGCTTGAGAATCGTTTTGACTTCTTTTTCTTGCAGCGGCACCGGCTTCTCACCGGGCCCCGGGCTGCCGACGAATCCGGTGACGCCTTGGGTGTTGCGTACGACGTACCACGACTGATCGTCCATCGTCATTTCGACGAGCACGTAGCCTGGGAACACCTTCTTGGGCGTGACCTTACGCTTGCCGTCTTTGAACTCGACTTCGTCTTCCATCGGGACGAGCACGCGGAAGATCTTATCCTGCATGTTCATCGAGTGGATGCGCCGCTCGAGGTTAGCCTTGACCTTATTCTCGTATCCCGAGTAGGTGTGGACCACAAACCAATGCTTGCGAGGATCCTTGCCCGATGGCGTTGCGACCGCCTCGGTGGATGGCGCTTCGACGGCTTCGGCTTCGGGCTCGTATCCGAACTGCGGACCCGGGCGCTCGTCGATCGCGGCGGCAACTTCGTGCTGCTCGTTGGCGATCTCGGGCTGCCAGGGTTCGTCCCCGCCGAACTGGTGATCCAATTCCGACATCATGAAACTCTTATTTGGTCGCCGCGGTGACGGCGGGATGAATGTAGTTGATAATCCAGCCGAAAGCTTGGTCGAGCAGATAGACGAACACACCGATCACGACGACCAAGACGATCGTGAGGATCGTTGCGGATATCCACTCTTCGCGCGTGGGCCAGGTCACGCGGCGCATCTCGGTGATCACGCCGCGAACGAAATCTTGCGCGCTCGTGCGGTTGGCTGTAGCCACCGCAGCGCCGCGGGTGGTCCCACCCTTGTTTCGGTCGTTCACCAACTCGTCTCCCAGATAGAAATGGCAGGGCGGACAGGACTCGAACCTGCAACCGGCGATTTTGGAGACCGCTGCGCTACCAATTGCGCCACCGCCCTACGCCGCCGCGAAGCCAAGAGGCCTCGCGAACCTACTTGGTTTCGCGATGGGCTTTGTGAGAGCGGCAGAAGCGGCAATACTTGCTAAGCTCGAGCCGCTCGGTCGTCTTTTGTTTATTTTTTTGTGTGTTGTAGTTGCGGCGTTTGCACTCGTTGCAGGCCAGAACTACCATGACACGATTCTCTTTTTTTGCCACAGTTTTACCACGAACATGAAATGAACGGACCTCAGGTCCGTTCGGCGCCCAATCTTACCATAGGCCCCAGGCGGCCTGCAACTAGGATTCACACCTAACGGCCGACGATCCGAATTTCACCCGTCAGACGGATCGACTCGGAGCCGTCTCCGACCATTGCGACATAGTTTCCAGGGGCAACGTACCAGGCCTTGTACGAGGGCGACCAGGTGGCAAACGAGCGCACCCCTAGAGGGATCGCCAGGGTCCGCGTCTGGCCCGCGGGCAGCGCCAGGCGCACGAAACCGACCAGCGCCTTGGACGCTCCGGCGCCCCCCGCGGGAGCGCCCAAATACAGTTGGGCTATCTCGGTTCCGCCCACCTTGCCGGTATTGCGAACGGTAAAATGCACGATCACGGGATGCGGGTCGGACGCCCGCCCGTATGAAACCGTGAGGTCGGAATAGGCAAACGCCGTATACGAAAGCCCGTCGCCGAAGGCGAACCCCGGGTTGGAGGAGCCGGCTGCCGCGGGCAGCGCGATCGGCAGCTTGCCGCACGGGTTGGCTTGCCCGGCGATTAGGTTGGCCACCGCAACCGGGGTTCCCGACGACGGTGCCCAGGCCAGCAAGAGTGCGGGCGCGCCGGACGCCCAGTCCGGCGCCGAGTCGGGCGAACGCTCGAGGACGACCGCGGTTCGCGGGTTGACCGCAACAACCCCGGCGATCAATTGGCTTTCATCGGGATCGGCTTGGGGTCCCAACACGACGATCGTCGCCTCGGCCCGGTGCGCGGCGGAAACTGCAGCCGCAAGATCGCCCGCGACGATCGGCAAAATTTTCGTCCGTGGCAGCACGGCAGCCAGCGCTGCTTGAGTTTGCGGATCCGCGCCGACGAGCGCGAGCGACGAAAGCGCAGCGGGGTCCAGAGGCAGCACCGCGGCGTCATTCTTCAGGAGCACGGCGCCGCTCTGCACGATGCGCCGTGAGAGCCCGTCGCCGCGACCTTCGCCGCCGAAGGGGTCTCGCGGTGACTGCGCCAGCGCTCCGACGCGCGAGAGGGTCGATACGATCCGCGCGGGTGTCGCCAGATCGTCGTACGGATTGCCAATCGCAAAGCCGAGAAAACGCACCTCGCGCGTCAGGATCGAGGCGAGCAGGCGACGATCCGCGCAGATCGCCGCCGCACTGCCGGCGCGCGACGAACACGCGACCGCCCCGGCTCCGTTTTGAACTGCCGCCACTACTGGTGGCAAATCGCGTTCGCGCAAAGTCCGCACATCGGTCGCTCCGCCACCGCGTCCGACGACGGCGGCAACTACGTGCGCGCTCTGAACCCCGCGCACCAAACCCGGCGCGAGCCGCGCGGCTAGCAACGGTTCGCTGCCGTATTCTCCCAGCGACAATCCCAACACGTCGATGCCCTCGGCCCGCGCCGAGCGCCCCAAGGCGGCCCCGTAGGCATATGCGGTCGCACCGTCCCAACTCGCCGCCACGGCCATCGGCGATGCGACCGTGGTCGTCGCGTCGGCCATCACCAATGCGGGGATTCGCAGCGACGGTATCCCCGAAACGTAACCGGTCGACGCCAGGCGTTCCACGCCGCGCGATAAACGCTGCGATTGCGCCTTGGGCAACGCGCGCGTCAACGCGCCCACGTCGGCGCCCAGCGCCACACTCGTGAAACCGGCAAGGGCGATCGATGCCAGCAATGCAAGCGACCAACGGATCAAAGAGACAACCTCCGGTGTATTTCGAGAAAGATCGTGCGCCCGGACGGAATCGAACCGCCAACCTTGGGCTTAGGAGTCCCCTGCTCTATCCAGATTGAGCTACGGGCGCGCGCGACACACCCACGGTTCTGTCGTTGACGCGTGCGCGGCCTGCCTGGGATGCTCTGGATGGTCAGCGCGAGCCTCCGCGGCGCCAGTCGAGAAACTTGTCGACGTAGCCTGAATCGAATTGAGATCCCGCGTGCCGGGCGATGTCGGCAAGCGCTTCGTCCTCGGGAATCCCTCGGTGATACGGACGGTCGACGACCATTGCCGAAAACGCGTCCAGGATCGCGACCGCTCGCGCCAGCGGATGGATCCGATCGCCTCGCATCCCGTTGGGATATCCGCGTCCGTCCCAGCGTTCGTGATGCTGCCCGACGATCTCGGCGACTTCGGCGTACTCGGCATGCGGTGCAAGAATCGTTCGCCCGAAGGCGGCGTGTTCCTGAATCGAACGATATTCTTCGGCGGTGAGTTTGCCCGGCTTCATCATGATCCGATCGGAAACCAACAACTTGCCGACGTCGTGAAGCAGGCTAGATTGAAGAAAGGTCGCTAGCGCCGCACGGTCGAGATCGAGATTGAACTCTGCCCAATGCTTTGCCATCGCGTTGACGTGGAACAGATGCACGCGGGTGAACGGATCGCGGTCCAACAAACTATCGACGATCGTTTCGATCCCGGTAAACGTGCCGTTGAGCGTGTACGAATCGATGTCGTCGTCGCCGATCGGCATGCCGCCAGCCTTGCGCGACGCGCGCGTGCGATGCACGCAGAGCGCGATGAGATCCGCGCGCTCGGCCGCGTCCAGCGGCGCGAACGCATACCCGCTGGCAATCGAAATCGGGATCGGGCCGCCGACGCCCGCATACGAAAGAGCGCGGCAACGCTCGTTGGCATCTCCGATAAAATGCAAGACGCGATCGTGCGCCAATCCGTCGACTACCGCCATAAAAACATCGCCGCCGTAGCGGCCGATCTCGATACCGTCCCCTTGCAGATCCAGCAACGCTCGAGCGATGTCGCGCAACACGGCGTCGCCTTGTGCGTAACCGTACATTGCGTTGAACGCCTCGAAGTTGGTAACGTTGAACATGACGACTGCGGCCGGACGCGATGACGTGGCTCTTGCGATAGCTACGTCTAAACCGCGCAACAGACGCGAGTGAGTCGCTAAACCCGTGAGCGGATCCCAGTCCGCCGATCGCTGGAGCGCTTGGACCATCCGCTGGTTTTGAACCGCGACGCCCAAATAGCGCCCGATCGCGGCAACCTGTTCGGCTTCGTTCTCGCCGTAGGCACCGGCCTTCGAGCTTTGCACCGAGAGGCACCCCAACGTCGTGCCGGCGACGCGCAACGGCACGAAGATCGCCGAAATCGAGTCGTCGCTTTCTGGACGATCGATATTTATCGGCGTGCGGCCGGTGGGAGCCCACTCCGACGGATCATTTCCCCAAATCATCTCGCCGGTGCGAATGACGACCAACGCACGCGAATCTTCTGTGAGGGCGATGTGCGGATACGGCCTGATAACGCCGTGGTCGTAGAAGTATTCGATCGCATGATGCCCGTCCGGGCTCGCCAACGCAATGAAAACGACCGACGCTTCAATGTGGTCGGCCAACATTCGCGTGAGCTTCTCGAAGAGTTCGGAAAGCGAAAGATCGGCGGTAAGTAAACTAGCCGTCTCCTGCATCAGGACTCGATCGCTGCGCTCGCGCGCCGTATCACTCGGCGCCAAGTGTTGCCTCACAGGGGAATCCTCCATGACCCGTTCTGTCCTTTTTTGGCACGGAGCGTCCGACTCCCTGGGTGTCGAAGCAAACCGCATGGATTACGACCTGATGGAGCGGCAAGTCGACTCGCTACTCGAAGGCGAGTCGGACCCGATTGCCAACGCCGCCAACTTTGCCGCCTTCGTCTATCACGCGATACCGGGCGTGAATTGGGCCGGATTCTATTTCGCCGCTCGCAGCGGACTGCTGCTCGGGCCGTTCGCAGGGCGCCCCGCCTGCACGCGGCTTCCCGAGGGTCGCGGGGTCTGTGGGGCGGCGTTTACTACCGGAAAGACGCAGGTCGTCGACGATGTCGAGGCGTTTGCCGACCACATCGTTTGCGATTCGACATCGCGTTCGGAGATCGTCGTGCCGCTGATCGTCGACGGAACGCCGATCGGCGTCTTCGACATCGACGCGCCGACCTTGGCACGTTTCGAAGCGGACGATTGTGAGGGCATCGAACGGTTGGTCGCACGCTTCCTCGAGCGCACGCCGATGGGAGCGCTAGGACACTAGGGATTTCGGGTCGCTCCAGCGCGCGTTCCGCGAGCGCACCGGCTTCCTGACGCACACGTCGCCGGTTTCGACTCTTTCAAACACCGAACCCAGCCCAAATTCGAGGCAGCGTGACGATCGCTTCGTCGTGCGAACCGGGGAGCAAGTCGCGCACGAACGATCGATCGATCTTGAGCGTGTCCACCGGGAAGCGCCGCAAGAAAGTCGCGCATGATCGCACTCTCGGTCGACTTCTCTGGCTGGTTCCCAACGATCGCTACAACGCCCGCTGGCACCAGGAGAGCCGGCCGGCCGCCGGCCCCATGGGGCGAAATAACTAGGTTTTGTGGGCCGCTTCGACGCCGTTGCGCGATGAGGGCAGGGAGGCGCCCGGACGGTTGGGAACGACTTTTCCCGGAACCGATAACCTTGGTTGTTGAGGAGGGTCTCTGTGAGAGTAGTACTCGCCGCGTTTTTAGCCGTTGCCGTCGCTTTGGGCACTTTCGCGCCAACGTCCGCCAGTGCCGACAAACAACTGCAGAACATCAGAGGCAGCGTCTCCTATCAATTGCCCAGCGGCTCCTCGCAAACCGTCGCACCGGGCGCGTCGATCGCGCTTACCGACACCGACTACGCGATTACCGGCGCCGCGTCGCAAGCGGCGATCGGGCTGCCAGATAGCTCGCGCATCCTGGTCGGAGAGTCTACGAAGGTCCAACTCACGTCGTTCAACCAAACCGACATCGCACACGCGTCGTTCGTTTTGGTCAACGGCAAGCTTCGTTTTAGAGTCGAGCATCCAAAGGGCGCGCGCGCGGATTACACGTTCTCGACGCCGGTCGCCCAAATGTCGGTGCGCGGCACCGAAGGCGACCTCGAATCCTCGGCCACGGTGTTGCAAATCAACGTCTACGACGTGTCGGATCCCAGCCTCCCGGTTCACGTCGTCTTTAACGACGGCAAGGTTTTCGATCTCGGCAAGGGCCAGTCGCTCCTCGCGCACATCGCCGACGGTGTTATCACGGCCGCGGCCGTGACCCATTTGTCGCTGCTCAACATCCACCCGTTCTCGGAGTTCGGCGCGCCCTCCAACGGCATTGCCGGCGCGCTCGGAACATCCAGTGTGGCTGGAGCGGCCCTCGCACCCGCCATCGCGCTCCCCGCGGCCCTAGGGATCGCCGCACTCGCCGTCGTCGAAGGGGCGAAAGCAACCCCGGCACCGGCAGCAACACCGTCTCCGACACCGTCTCCGACACCGTCGCCGACACCGTCTCCGACACCGTCGCCGACACCGTCGCCAACCCCGACACCGATTTCGATCCCGATCGTGATCCAAGGCGGCCCCGGCATCCCGGGACCAAACGGCTCGGGACCTCAACTGCAGCCAGGCACAACGCCCGCGCCTCCGGCGCCGTTCCCGCAGCCCGGAAGGAACCCCAATCCCGTCGGTCCGATCAACCCTCAACCGCCGCGCCCGCAGCCTCCTCACCACCAGGTTGTGACGACCGAGGCGCTTGAGGAGCTAGGCCTGCTGCCC
>DATKGB010000109.1:0-3384 GCA_035544315.1 Verrucomicrobiia bacterium | reverse complement strand
TCGATGCCCGATGCGCTGCTCATGCCGATCGTCGGTAAGGTCGCCGCCGGCACCCCGATCATGGCGCAAGAGAATCTCGAAGGCGAATTTCTGCTCCCGGCCTCGTTTTTGCCCAAGAATTCCGATGGGTTCATGCTGCGCGTTCAGGGCGACTCGATGGTCGATGCCGGCATCCTCAATGGCGACCTGATCGTCGTGCGCCCGCAGAAAACCGCCCAGAACGGCGAGATCGTGGTCGCGATGCTCGAGGGCGACGCGACCGTCAAGCGCTTCTTCCGCGAAGACGGACGGATCCGGCTTCAGCCGGAGAATCGCACGATGGCGCCAATCTACGCGAACGATGTCGATATCGTCGGACGCGTCGAAGCTCTCGTCCGCAAACTCTAACCCGCTCTTCCTTTGGTTCGATCGCCGGATCGTTCCGCCGCTGCGGCATTTTGGCGAGCGTCCGACCGTTGCGGCCATCCGCGAATCGTTGCCGTGGTCGTTCGTTGGGATGATCGCGGCGCTGGCCGTCTTACTGTGGATCGTGCCCGTCCCACACGCGTCTCTCGGGCGGGAACTGGCCGCGCGCTGGGCGGCCTCGTTGCTGCCGGCGTTGAGCGTTATGGCCGTCGCGCTGATCGCCATTCTCGCCGTGCAATTAGCAGCGCGCTTGAAATATTCGATCGCGGCATTTTCGGCGACGTGCGTGGTGGCGTTCGCGCTCGCGCTACCGCAACCGTTCGCGCCGTCGCTGGCCTACATGAAAACCGTCGGCGCGTGCGGATTGTTTTTGGCGATCGTCGTCGCGCTGTTGAGCGCGGGCGTCTTCGCGTTGTCGCGACGCGCGATCGCGCATCGCGGCGCGGCCGACGCGATCGCGGCCGTGGTAGTCGTCGCGACGTTCGCGATGTTGTTCGTAGCGCACGTCTCGCTGGCGGCCATCCTGTTAGGCGTGCTGGCGCCCCTGGGTACGCTGGGCGATAGTTATCCGGCGCTCGTCGCGATCGTTGCGGTCGAAACGCTGTTGTGGATCGCGGGCATTCACGGCCCGGCACTGCTCGCCGCGATCGTGACGCCGCTTTACCTGACGTTGCAATCGCAGAATTCGGCGGCCTACGTCAACCACGCGTTCCCGCCGCACATCGTGGTCGTGTCGTTGTTTTTGTTCGTCTTTCCCGGCGGGGCGGGCGCGACGCTACCGTTAGCGGTGATGTTTGCCTGCTCGCGCGTCGATCGCTTGCGCAAAATCGGGCGGATCGCGCTGGTGCCAGCGCTGTTCAACACCAACGAACCGCTGCTGTTCGGCGTCCCGATCGTCTTTAATCCCTATCTCGCGCTGCCGTTCGTAGTGGCACCGCTGGTGACCGCCAGCGTCACCTATGCCACGATCGCGGCGGGCTGGGTGAGCCGGCCGATCAACTACATTCCGTCGGCGGTCCCCACGCTGCTCTCGACCTACTGGGCAACGCTCGATCCGCGCGCGGTCGTGCTGGTGGTCGTCAACATTGCGATCGCGGCGGCGATCTACTGGCCGTTCGTGCGCGCGTACGAGCGCCACCTGGCGGCGGCATGATCGCCTATTTGTGCGACCGCTTCGGCATCGGCGGCCGCGTTCGCGCGAGCGCCCTGCGCGCGTACGAACGCGTTGCCGCAACGCGCTACGATGCGCAATTGCGGGTAAAAGCCAACGTTCTACAAGCGTTTCTCGACGAAGGCGTCGACGAAAGCGATTTGGCCGGCTCGACCGGCTATGGCTACGACGACGCCGCCCGCGCGCGCTACGAGTCGTTGCTCGCGCGCGTCTTCGGCGCGCAACGCGCCCTGGCGCGGTTGTCGATCGTCAGCGGAACGCACGCGATCGTGGCCACGATTGCGGCCTGCGTCCCGCCCGGCAAAGCGCTGCTCGCGGTCACCGGCAAACCCTACGATACCTTGCGCAACGCGCTCTGCGACCACGAACACGCGTTGACGAAAACCCAAGGGATGCTGTATCGCGAGATTGCGTTGACGCCCGACGGCCATTTCAACGCGCCCGCGATCGCCAGAGAACTCGGCCGCGGTGACGTCGCCGCGATCTTCGTGCAGCGTTCGCGCGGATACGCGACCCGACCCAGCGTCGACGTCGCGTCGATCGAACGGCTGATCGCCGCCGTCCGCCGCGATGCGCCCGGCACGCTGGTTTTGGTCGATAACTGCTACGGCGAACTGGTCGAAGCGCGCGAGCCCACCCACGTCGGCGCCGACGCGATCATGGGTTCGCTCATCAAGAATGTCGGCGGCGCATTAGCGCCGTCCGGCGGGTATGTGGCGGGCCGCACCCAGGTTGTGGAGCGGGTGGCCGCGCGGATCTTTGCGCCCGGCTTGGGCGCGGCGCTGGGACCGACGCTGGGCTTCGGCCGCGCGTTCATCCACGGGCTGTTCGTCGCCCCGCTGGTGGTCGAACAAGCATTGCGCGGCTTGGATTTCGCCGCGGCGCTGTTCGACGATCTCGGGTATCGCGTCGATCCACAGCCCGGCGCGGTACGGACCGACATCGTTCAGGCAATCGCCCTGGGCAATCCCGCGGCATTGATGCGCTTTGCGCGCGGCCTGCAGTCCGCCATGCCGATCAACGCCAAGTTCCGCCCCGAGCCCGGGCCGGTTCCCGGCTACACCGATCCGGTCATCATGTCCAGCGGGTCGTTTGTCGGCGGGGCGACCATCGAGTTGTCGTGCGACGCGCCGCTCCGCGAGCCGTACGAAGCCTACCTTCAGGGGGGCATCGTCGCCGAGCATGCGTACCTCGGCGCACTCCTGGCCGCTCGCTCGGTTCTCGATGAAGGCCGCGCACTGCCAAGGGAGAAGCAGTAGCGCCGAGTGAGCAGCGAGAGCGAAAAGACGCAGCGTCGCTTTTTCCGCGCGAGCGTGGACTTTCCGGTAACGTTGATCGTTCCGGGCCACGAGCTCGTCTTGGAAGGCAGCGCGCTGGATTTAAGCGGCGGCGGTATGCGGGTGGCGACGCGAACCGACTTACCTCCCGGCCAATCGGTTTGGCTTCGCTTTACGCTCCCCGACAGCGACGCCGAAAAACTCGTGCGCGGGAACGTGGTGCTGTCGTTCTACGATGCGTCCAAGAAGCAATACGCGCACGGCGTCGCGTTTACGCAGTACACCCAGGACGTCCAGGTCGAAATCAATGAGTTCGTCACCCGGCGTAAAGCCGAGGGCGCGGGCTAGTCTCGCGCGCCGCCGCCGCCGCCCAAGAACCCGTAGAAGAAGTACTTGTTCCCGTCGTCGGTCGCGATGACGATGCGCGTTTCTTCGACCTCGGCGCCGGCCACCGACTTGCCGATCATCGTTTCTAGAATTGATTGCGCTTGGAGGAACTCAGCCTCGCGCAAAGCATCCTCCCCCTCTCCC
>DATKGB010000108.1:0-2219 GCA_035544315.1 Verrucomicrobiia bacterium | reverse complement strand
AGGAAGATAGGGCAAGGAGAGACCGTCGTGCGTAAGCAGAAAAAAGTGACCTTGATGCCGGTGATCGCGCTGGCCGCGCTCAGCCTAATGGTGGCGCTGCCGACCCTCTCCGGGACCCGTCTGTACGCCGCTAGTGCCTCCCACTACGCGACCGTGACGGTCCGCGCCGGTGACACCCTCTGGTCGATCGCCGCCGCCCACACCAACGCCGACGGCGACGTCCAAGAGACGATCGACCGCATCACCGACGCCAGCCACCTCCACTCGGTGACGCTCCAAGCCGGCCAGCAACTGCGAGTACCCGACTAGCGACCATCCCGCTAGAAATTCAAAAGCTCCGCTTGAAGTGGGGCTTTTTTTTGAAACTGTTGCTGGATCGAGAATTCAGCGAGGCGTAGCGGGGTTCGACTATGCGTCGAAGTCGAGGTCGGCGAAGACGCGGTCGACATCGAACGTAAGCCACGGAATTTCGCTGCTGACGAAATTGTCGCCGGATTCGTACACCTGTGGGACGCCGGCTCCATGAACTGCGATGGTTCGCGTTTGGGGATCGACGTCGAGTACGATGAGCGTTCCGGTGGCACGATAGCGTGCGATTTTCTCCCGCCGAAGTCGCGCGGATTCGCCCTTCGAACGCACTTCGGCAACGATATCGGGCGCAATCGGCGGCTCTTCGCGATCCTCACCCGAAAGCGCACGGAGTCGCTCGATGGCAACATAGGCGACGTCGGGAACGAAGACCGTATCAGTACCATCAACGGCACCGATGCGAAAGTGCCATTCGGTCCCGGCTCGGCCACGCTTTCCCGCCAGATCCCGGAGCAATAGAACGAGCGCGGTCTGCGTCATCGAGTGCGCGGTCTTCGGGCTCATCTTTGGATACGGGCGCCCGTCGAGATACTCGATCTCGGGCGCGTCGAACAGCGTTTGCATTGCGTCCTCACACAGAGTATATCACGCGGATCGGCGCTCTCGGCAACGGGCTGAGGCTTTGGGATCAAACGGGCGTTGGTGCTCCAACCCGCCCCGGAAAGCGCTGCGCGCGCTCAGGCGTTTGCCGGCAGGCGGGTTTACGGCCCGACCGCGATGCCGACCGTGTCATGGGCACAGACTTGTTGTTATTTGGCGTTTTGCGTCGCGGTGTAGCCGACGATGGGGTCCAGAGCGCCGGGAATTTGGCGGAATCCGGCTTCGACGCCCCACAAACACGCCACAAGCTGACGACACCAATGCGCGGGCTGGGCCTAAATTGCCTCGAACCCCGCCAGCGAGCCATCACGCCATTCAAGGAGAATTTCATGTTGCACACTCGGATCGCGAATGATTGCAGGCCGAAAAACACCGACGCAAGTCCCCGTCACATGTCGAACGCTATCGTAGATTATGCCATTTGATCCCGCCGTTTTTAGGTCGCGAGCGAATGCGTTCGACGCATCGTATGCGTTCGGATCGTAGACGGCGTCTGGGATCGCCGGGCCTCGCCGCGCATCATGAAGTACATTGCCGATCGTCGCTCGCACGACACGCTGCTTTAGGTCCAGCGGCGTTGCGGACGACTGCAACAGCCATTGGGTCAAGTGGTAGGCTTTCTCCTCGTATGCCGTCTTCACGGTGTCGGCCGCATACCACGCGCCGAACGTCACGTCATTGAAGCGCGCGCGGTACGGATGTACAAATGGCAGCATAATCAAGCTCGCGAGGTTGCCGGTATAGCGATCATCAGGCTCCATTGAGGCCAAGACGTCATTCGCCTCGCGAGCGACATTGTCGGTAAGAGCCAGGATCGCAAGGACGCCGTCCAGGTCGCTATCTGGATCGTCAAGCAGCGATGCAAGCGGTGCCATCGACTCGCTCGCATACCCCGCGACGCGAAACATGGGATTTGGAGACGGTATTGTCTCCAAGGTCATGCTGCGAGCGCGGCCTGTATATGGTAGCGGACGTCGACGAGATCGCTGACGTTGCCGGCCAGCATACGCTCCCAAGGTGACCGTTCTCCAAACGCGACGTTCGGAGCTTTGAGCCAGCGCAACGCGTCGTGTTGCGTGCGAAAAATGCTCATGAGGTCCAGCCAGATCGTTAAAATATGAGAGATGCGTTCGAGGGTGTCGTGATCGAGGTCCAGGGAGCGTTCCCCATCCTGATAACGCCTGATGGTGCGCTCAGAAACGGCCAGAAGCGTACCCATGTCATTGGCGCTGGCATCCAGCCCTTTCCCC
>DATKGB010000107.1:0-12206 GCA_035544315.1 Verrucomicrobiia bacterium | reverse complement strand
GGGGAAGGATCTGGCAACCCGGCTATTGGCAGTGGAGTTCTCAGGGCTACTACTGGGTGCCCGGTACGTGGGTCCAACCACCCCAGCCTGGTTTGCTCTGGACGCCGGGTTACTGGGCTTCAAACGGTAACGGCTATTATTGGCAACAGGGCTACTGGGCCAACAACGTCGGCTACTATGGCGGCGTGAACTACGGCAACGGTTACTACGGTAATGGCTATGCCGGCGGTTCTTGGCAGGGTCGCGAGTTTCGATATAATACTGCCGTATCGCATGTAAATACGACGATTATCCGAAACGTCTACATCAACCGAACCGTCATCGTCAACAATAACAATCGCGTTTCGTACTACGGCGGCCGCGGCGGGTTGCATACGCGCCCGACATCCGAGCAGACGGCGGTCGAGCATATGCATCATTACGGCATGACATCCGTGCAGACCGAGCACGTGTATGCGGCGCGTCAAAATCGTGCCTACCTCGCTAGCGTGAACCACGGTCATCCGACTCAAGCAGCGGTCGCTCGCCCACTCTCAACGCGGAACGTATCGCGTCCGGCGACGCGCCAGCAACCGATCTCGCGACCAATGACGGTGCAACGCAAACCGGTACAACGCGCACCGGTGCAACGTGCCCCGATGCAACGGGCACCGGTACAACGCGCACCGGTACAACGGGCACCGATGCAACGCGCACCGGTACAACGGGCACCGATGCAACGGGCACCGGTACAACGGGCACCGGTACAACGCGCACCGGTACAACGGGCACCGATGCAACGCGCGCCGGTACAACGCGCACCGGTACAACGCGCACCGGTACAACGCGCACCGGCGCATCCTAAGCCGGCTCGTACGCCGCAACCAAGGATGGCTTAAGCGGTCCAGGCCTCCCAGGCCCGACCTAACAGGTCGTGGTGGATCCCCAGCACAAAGCGCGGATCCACCGCGACCGAAGTCGTTGCCGTCCAAGTTGCAAATCCTTAGTAAGGCGTATTCAGGGTCTGTCAGAGGCGAGCGCGAAGGTTCGTTCGGATGGGCATCGTGTGCGTCGGCGGGGCGAATATCGACCGAAAATACATCTTGCCGGGTTCGGCTTTGCCGAAGACGTCGAATCCCGCGCGGGCGAGCTCTGCGTTTGGTGGCGTCGCTCGAAATATTGCAGAGAGTTTGGGCCGCCTCGGTGCCGATGTTGCGCTGCTCGCCGTCGTCGGTGACGACGCGGACGGCGACGCGCTAACACGCCACGCTGCCGAAGCGGGAATTGACGTGGCATGGCTGCGGCCCATTCCGAATCGACGGACGACGGAGTACGCAGCGATCATCGACGGCGATGGCAATCTTGCGATTGGCGCAAACGATATGACGCTGCTCGACGAGTATTTACACGGGGAGATCGAACGCCATCGCGAGGAGCTGGAGCGCGCGGACTGGCTGTTCGTAGATTGCAACCTTTCGCAAGACATGCTGTCGAAGTGGATGGAGCGAGCGCAGACGGCGCCGTTTCACCTGGCGATCGACGCGGTCAGCGAAGCCAAGGTCGCGCGGCTTCCCGAAGACCTGCGCGGCGTCGATGTGTTATTTCTCAACGACGGTGAGGCTCGCGCGTATCTCGGTCCACGCGCCGGCGAGAATCTGCAGGCGCAAGCCGCGGAGATCGTCAGACGTGGTGCGGCCGCGGTCGTCCTGACGCTCGGGAGCGACGGCCTCATTGCGGCCGACGGTGCGCGCTGCGTTCGTCTGCCGGCAGTGGCCGTCACGGCGGTCGATGTTACAGGAGCGGGCGATGCGCTGGTGGCGGCAACGCTGTACCGGCTGCAGGCAGGCGATGACGTGGTGACCGCCGCGCGCGTCGGAACGCTGGCCGCGGCGCTGACGACTGAATCGATGCAAAGCGTTCGAGCCGATCTCTCCGCACAGTTACTGGACATGAATCGGCACCGGCTGGCGCCAATGGAGACGCCATGACGCCGTCACCGTTGATCGACTGTTCGCCGGACGTGCGGGCCGCGCTGGATCGTGGTGCGCCGCTCGTCGCGCTGGAAACTACGATCCTCACGCACGGCATGCCCTATCCGCAGAATGTTGCGACCGCGCGCAAGGTCGAATCGATCGTGCTCGACGGTGGGGCGGTGCCGGCGACCATCGCGGTGATCGGTGGACGGATTCGGGTTGGCCTGTCCGATGAAGAACTCGAATGGCTGGGCACGGCCAAGGACGTTCTCAAGCTCAACCGTGGCGATCTGCCGTTTGCGGTTGCAACCGGGCGCGATGGTGCGACGACCGTCGCGGGCACGATGCTGTGCGCGGCGCTAGCGGGTATCGCCGTGTTTGCTACCGGGGGGATCGGCGGGGTGCATCGCGACGCCGAGTCGTCGATGGATGTCTCGGCGGACTTGGAAGAACTCGCTAGCACGCCGGTCGCGGTCGTGTGCGCTGGTGCCAAAGCTTTGCTCGATTTGCCTAAAACGCTCGAGGTTCTCGAAACGCGCGGCGTTGCGGTGGTCGGTTACGGAACCGACGAGTTCCCCGCGTTCTGGAGCCGTTCGAGCGGCCTGCGCGCGCCGTTGCGTCTCGATTCGCCCGACGCGATCGCTACGTTGCTGCGTACCCAGCGGCAACTCGGCATCGCCGCCGGAACGGTTATTGCCAACCCGATTCCCGTTGATGATGAAATTCCAGCCTCGGAAATGGCTGGATTTATCGAGACCGCGATCGCCGATGCCAAACGCGCGGGCGTCGTCGGGAAGGCGGTCACACCGTGGCTGCTCGATCGGCTCTACACGTTAACGAACGGGAGAAGTCTTACCGCGAACATCGCGCTCGTCGAAAACAACGCGCGGCTAGCCGCAGCGATCGCGGTCGCGCTAGGAAGGTTTGAACCGTAACGCTAGGCCGTCGATGCAGTAGCGGAGGTGCGTGGGTGCGGGGCCGTCGTCGAAGATGTGACCGAGATGGCTGCCGCAGCGGCGACAATGAACTTCGGTGCGCTCTTCGATGAGTTGATAGTCCGAGCCGGTTAGGGTCGCGTTGGGCAAGACGGTCCAGAACGATGGCCAGCCGTCGCCGCTGTCGTACTTGGTCTTCGATGAGAACAGCGCCAAGTTGCAGCCGGCGCATGGGTACGTGCCGGCGCGCGATTCTTTGATTAGCGGGCTGGAGAACGGCGGTTCGGTGCCGTTCTGGCGTAAAATCGGATAGCGATCCGATCCTAGCAAGCGTTGCCATTCGGCATCGCTGTGAGTGACGGCGTAATGCGGCGCGGCAGCCTTGGCCGCAAATGCGCGTGTCGAGAGCACGCCGGCCGCGGCGGCGGCCAGCCCGAGGAATGCAGCCCGGCGCATCATGTTGGTATGTGGCAAGCGATCTCGTGCCGTTCGAAATAGCGCTGGTGATATTCTTCGCCGCGATGGAACGTCGGCGCGGCGGTGATTTCGGTTGCGATCGGTCGCGAATGACGTGCTTGCGCACGCTCGCGGGAGGTGCGCGCGGCCAGTTCTTGTTCGGGCGTGTGGTAGAAAATCGCGGAGCGATATTGCGAGCCGACATCGGGCCCCTGACGGTTCATTTGCGTCGGGTCGTGCATCTTCCAGAACGCGTCGAGCAGTTGGTCGTAGGAAACCTTTGACGGATCGAAGGTCACTTCGACGGCTTCGGCGTGGCCGGTGCCGTGGGCGCAGACTTGTTCGTAGGTGGGGTTCAGGGTCGAGCCGCCGGTGTAGCCGACGATCGCGTCGAGCACTCCGGGAATTTGGCGGAATCCGGCTTCGATGCCCCAGAAGCATCCCGCCGCGAAGGTGGCTTTCTCGTTCATATATCCCTACAACGCTCGGGCGACCCGATTCGGATGCGTTATCTAACGGCGATACCAGAACTGCGGGTCTTGGGGCAGCGCGGCCGCCGAGAGCGGCGAGAGGCCCAGGCCCTGCAGGTTCTTGGGGACGACGGCGGCCAGACGGACGGAGTAGAGATAGAGTGCCGGCAGTTCCCGGGCGGCGATCGCCTGGTAGCGATCCAACGCGGCGCGCGAGGCCGCTAGCGACGGCGCGGTCCGTGCGGCGCGCATCGCGGCATCGAGGGCCGGGATCGAGACCGACCCGTAGTTCGAACCGCCGTGCTGTTTGGTTTGCGACGAGTCGTAATCGCGGAAATCGTCGGGGTAGGGCTGCAAGATGCGCCCGCGCAGCGCGATCTCGAAGTTGGATTGCTGGATGTCTTGGAAGAACGTCTGCAGTTCTTCGTTTTGGAGCTGGCAGTCGATGCCGACCGCGCGCAAATTGGCCTGAATCAATTCGGCGATATTCGACGCGACCGCGTCGGTGGCGCCGCCGGTCTTGAGCGAAATGCGTAGCGCGACGCCATTCTTCATGCGAACCGAACCTCGGACGTGCCAACCGTCGGCATCCAGGAGCGTGCGCGCTTTGGCCGGATCGTAGCCGTACGTCGGAAGATGTCGATTGTAGTATGGCGAGAACGCCGGGAGCGGGCCTTTGAGAACGTCGGCCTGACCGTCCATGATGCCGTAAGTAATAAACTGTCGATCGATCGCATACAGCATGGCCTGTCGCACGGTGCGATCTTTCATGAAGGCGATATGTGGATCGGCGAAGTTGGGCAGCAGCATGAACGCGACATTCCACGGCCAGTTGACGAACCGGTGATCGCCGTGCAGGCGATCGTGAACGCGCCAGAGTTCCGGCGGAATATCCGTGAGATCGACCTCGCCGGAATCGACTGCCGCATAAAGCGAGTTCTGCTCTGGGTAGACGCGAAACGCGATCTCGGGCAGAATCGAAGGCGCCCCCCAATAGGTTGGGTTGCGACCAAGAATGAGATAGTCGTCCGGGACGTTACGCGCGATCCGAAACGGACCGCTAACAATCGGGTTTTGCGCGAAATCTGCATCCTGGTTGACGAACGCTGCCTCGGCTTGCGAACCGGCCGGAAACTTTCCGAGCACGTGCTTGGGAAGCGGATAGGTTTCGCCCAGCGCGTTGAGAAGAAACGGCGGCGACGCGCGAAACAGCCGTATCTCGACCGTACGTTTGTCGATCGCGCGCGCCGAACGCATCAGCACGAAGCCCGAGCTTAGGCCGGGAACCACGCCGGGGTTGGCTTGCAGCAGAAGCGTAAAGACGACGTCGCCGGCATCCAGCGGCGCGCCGTCCGACCAGCGCGCCGGGCGAAGATGCAGCATGTAACGGGTGCCGTTAGCGGTGATATCGATACGAGTTGCCAGACTGGTGGAAGGGCGCGGTATCATGTTGGAATCCAAATCGAGCAGCGGCGAGAAGATCATCATCTTGATCATCTTCGAAGCGCTCGACGTGGTGGTCAGCGGATTCAAGCCGCTGGGCCCCGCGATCCATGCCGTCACGATGATATTTGGATCGCGTGTCTCTGACGACCGGGCCCCGCATCCCGCCAGCTGTGTCGCGATCAGCGCTGCGAGCGCCAGAGAGCCAAGCGGTGCGAATCTCACGAGCCCACGACTCCCGCGTCGCGGCTGTCGCGTAACCAGTCGCCCACGAAATTAAACGCGCAGACGGTGACGAGAATCGCCAGTCCGGGCGGGAGAATCAGCCACCACGCGCCCGCGAACAGATCGCTCTGCGCGGTGGTCAGCAGATTACCCCACGATGGCGTCGGGGGCTGCACGCCGATGCCGAGATACGAGAGTGCCGTTTCGGCGAGCATGGCGGTGGCGACCATGAACGTGGTGGTCGTCACGATCGTCCCGAACGCGTTGGGCACGACGTGGCCGAAGATGATGCGGGCGTCGTCGGCGCCGACCGCGCGTGCGGCTTCAACGTATAGGCGCTCTTTGAGCGTGAGCACCTCGCCGCGAACCAATCGCGCCGGGCCCAACCACGAGGTCGCGCCGATGACGATCATCAGCGTGATCAGATTTCCGTGAAACAGTGCGGCCAAGAACAGCAGCAAGAACAGCGTCGGGATCGAGAGGAAGACGTCGACCAAACGCATCAGGATCGTGTCCATCACGCCGCCGTAGTAGCCGGCTAACGCGCCGTAGATCGTGCCGATCAGCATTGCCACGGTCGCGGCGATCGCGCCGACGGCCAGCGTGACGCGACCGCCGACGAGCAAACGCGCGAGTTCGTCGCGTCCCAAGCGGTCGGTGCCCAGCCAATGCGCCCAGGTCGGTCCGGCGTAGGCATTGGCAACGTCGGGCAGATCCGAGCGCAATCCGAACGCCAGCGGGATTAGCGCGCATCCTAGAACCGCTAACGCGATCCAGACGACGCCGAACCAGGCCACGCCGGTCAATTGCGTCCGGCGGCGTTTCGGCCCGGTTTCGTCAATCATAGCGCACCCGCGGATCGACGACGCCGTACAGGACGTCGGCGACGAGGTTTCCCAAAATAACGAGCGTTCCCGTGATCATCGTCATGCCGAGCAGGATAGCAAAGTCGCGATCGGTGGCGGCTTGCCAGAACAACTGCCCCATGCCGGGATACGCGAAGATCTGTTCGGTAATGATCGCGCCGCCAAACAACGCCGGAAGCGTACTACCCATCACGGTGATGAACGGGATCAGCGCGTTTCGTAAGACGTGTTTGAACAAGACGATTCGCGGCGTTAGGCCCTTGGAAGTCGCGGTTCGAGCGTAGTCTTCGCGGAGTTGCTCGATCATCGATCCGCGCACGTAGCGGCTCCAGCCGGCAACCGAAACGATCGCCAGCGTCGCAGCCGGCAGCACCAAGTGCGCGAAGCGCGAGGGCCAATCGAACGACAGCGTATCGATACTTTGCAAGCCGCCGACGGGCATCCAGCGCAGGCTGACGGCAAAGATCGCGATCAGCAGCGTTCCGAACCAAAACGTCGGCATCGACCACGCCGCGAACACGCCCAGCGACGCGATTCGATCGAACGTCGTATTGCGCCGCGCCGCTTGATAGACGCCCAGCGGAATGGCGATCAGGATCGAGACGAGCAGCGCGCCGCCCATCAGCAGCAGCGTTTGCGGCAATCGCTGGGCGATCAAGGAGCGAACCGATTCCTGACGTTGGTACGAATAGCCGAGATCGCCATGGAGCAATCCGACAAACCACACGTACAACTGTACCTGCAGCGGCCGATCTAAACCGAGTTGGTGGGTGATCTGCGCGACCCGCGCGGGCGTCGCATTCTCACCGGCCAACGCCAGCGCCGGTCCGCCCGGCGCGATATGGATGATGACAAACGCGACGACACCGACACCGATCAACGTCGGTATCGCCCAAAGTAATCGCCGCAAAATGAAATTAATCATCGGGCGATATCAAACGCTTCGCCGCTGGTTCGACTACGGCGCGGAGCCTGTCCCGAGCGCAGTCGAGGGGCGCCTACGCTCACCATGACACTAGCGAGGCCATGACACGGCGCTTACCAGCGGTATGATGCGAGGGCATCCCATTGGTATGGTTGGGTTCCGTCGTAATCGAAGTAACAGACGCCGATTGCACCGGCGGCTTTTGCGCCGTTGAGGCTGGCGACGATCTCGTCGCCGGGTGGATATCCCAAGCGTCCTTCAGCGCCGGTTTGGCCGCCGATCGAAACCGGAAGCGTGCGTCCGGACACGGCCAGCAGCATCGTGACCGATTTCTGCATCAACTGGGTGACCATCTCCGGCGTGGTCGGGGTGCGGCGCATCATGCGCCAATACGCCATCGGCTGCAGGACGTCCGCGTAGCGCGCGATCTCGCGGAACGGATACTTCGATTCGTCCAGATGTTCGAACGACGGATCTTCAACCGTAGCGACGATCAGCGAGTTCGGGCCGAGCGCTTCGCGCAGATACTTTTCGTATATCCACAGCGCCGGCAAGCCCAAAGGGTCGGCGCCCAAGAATTCGTCACCACGCTCCAGGTCGACGGCAATGCCATGAACCGACGTGCCTTTGGCGGTCCGGTACTGCGCGCTTCGTGCGCTTGCCGAGATATCTTCGAAGGTCGCTTCGCGCGGAACGCTCCAGGCCATCGTCAGAATGCCGCGCGCCGCGAGATCGTCGATAATTGCGTCGATCGTCGGCTTGGCGGCGGGCGGAACTTGCCAGTGCGCCCCGTAGGCCGTGCGCACCTCAACGTAGTGCAGGCCGGCGCGGGCGGCTTGGTCGGCGATTTTGGCGGGATCGAGTTTGGCGTAGTAGTTGTCGTCGGTGGGATTGAGCGACCAGTACAGCCACATTCCCTTACCGGAAGCCATCGAGATGTCGGTCGCACGAAGCGCTGGCGGCGTACCGACCGTTTCGAAAAGATCAGGATGGCATGGCCGCGTCCTATTGCGGCCGGTCGTGCCGGGTTTTGCCTTGACGAGCTCTTTTTGGAAGCAGAACGGATCGGGCGTAACCGTATAGCGATAACGATGCGACGGTTGGGCGGTCGTATCGCGATAGGTCGAACCGCCCGCGAGTAGGACCGTTACCGTGCGATGCGTGACAAGGTCGACGCGTTGCACGCGCACCGGGGCGATCGCGCGTGGGAACCATCCGACTTGTACCATATATGGCCCGAGCGCTTGCGCGACGGCGCGTGGGGTCTTCCACGTTTGCGTGTTCGTGCTGATGCGGACGCTGCCGAAGTGCGGCATGTTCGCGGTGATTTTCGCGTTGATGATGCCGTCGCGATCGGTTGTGACGATCGCCGCCGGGGAGCCGAAACGCATGCGCGATTGCCACTGAACGTGGCCTCGGTCGGCGACCCAATCGAGATCGCTGTTGGCCAAGATCGTCGTGGGCTTATTTTGGCCGTCGTAAAAATGTGCGATCAGCAGCCAGGTCGCGCGGCCGTCGGGATCGATGCCCAACGGGCGGCTTTCGACGTTGAAATGGGTGGCGACGTTGCCCACATAGACGGGCACGTCGGGCGTGGGCGACGGCACCGGCTCGGGGTACGGAACGCCGGGCGTTCCGGCTTGCGCGACCAGGAGAGCGGCCAAGGCGAACGCGGTGCGAATCATGCATCCCTCATTCGAGAAAAAAGAGGCGATGCATTGCTGCACCGCCCCAGGTTGTCGTAATCTACGCGGCTCTTAGAACTTCTTGGTGATGAAGAACATGAACAGCGGCGACGATTGGTTGGTATTGGCGTATTGGAAACCAGACCCAGTAACGCCGGCCTCGTTGGTGCCGTCGACTGGAAAGTAGGGGCTACAGCCTAGGCCGAGCGGTTGTCTGTTGTTACTGGGCGTACACGGCAGGGTTGGCCGGTTGTTGTTGAGGACGTTGGTCCCTGCAATACCGAAGATCAGATCGCGATTGCGTCCGGTCCGCATCTCGGCTGTGAGGTTGAGGATCCCGTAACCGGTCGTCTGGTTCGTTACATAGGCGATCGCTCCGGTTTTCGTGTTTGGGCTGGGACCCGTGTAGAAAATCGACGGGCCCTGGAGGTACAACAGCGGGAACAAGCTCAGGTCGCCGTGATGGATATCCAACGTCAGCGTTCCGCTAAGGAATGGATCCAGCGACGAGCGCAGCAGGTTCCCACGAGCCACGGCCAACGGCGGAATGGGAGTTGTGCCGTAAGGCGTAAGCAACGACGAAGTCGTGTTGGTCCAGAAATTGTCGTAGGTGCCGGCGATCCACCACGATATACCGGATGTGCGGTTGTCGAGATGATTGACACCGAGCTCGATCCCGAAACCCTTACGAATGCCGCCGGAGTAGGGAACTTGCGGTCCCGAGGCGACGCAATTTGGGGGATTCGTAGACGAGCATGTGTACGGCGTGTAGTTTTCGTAGATGTTGGTCGCGGTATCGTAATACGGGCCGACTTTGATCGACGTGTTGGCGTCGATCTGGCGCTCGTACTGGAGATCTAACGAATGGTGGATCGTCGCGTTGGGCGAGAATCCGCAACCGTTCCCGTTGTTTGTCGGCCCGCAATACGGTGTCGTAGCTGCAGTTCCGTTGAGCGCACCACGCGGCACATTACGGTATATGACGTACGACGTCGGGAACGAGCTGGAATCGGTGTACGAGCCGCGAATCACCTGATTCGCGTTGAACGCGTAGTTGAACGCAAACGTGGGAGTCCATAGCCCGCTTGAGATTGGGTTACCACCCGGGATATCGTAGTATTCACGTTGATAGCGGATGCCGGGGGATAGCAAGAGCTTGCCGCGCTTGAGATCTGCCTGCGCGTAGATATAGGGGATATGGAGTGGATAGCCCGAGAGATAGTTGATCGCCGGCCACGTTCCGTCGGCATTAAAGAACTGCGTGTAGAACACATTTTGCGTCGCATCGGGTACGTACTCTTGTCCGAACCCGACCTTAAACGACGTGTTCTCACCGACGATGTTCGAATAATCCACAGTTGCCTGGTAGATATGCGACTTGCGTTCTTCCCAGAAGCCGGTGCTGAAGTACGTCGATTCGAGGTCGCAAGCTACGCCCTTGGTGCTGACCATAATCGGAGTCCCGGCGGCATACGGATAGAGGGGACAGCCAGCACGGAAAAGGGCGCCGTAGGCGGTTCCCGGGTTTTCGAACTGCGGAAGGTTCGCGTCGACGACCGGTTGGTCAAAGATGTACTGGTTGAAGTTCTCGGTCAATTTCATCGTAACGAACGAGTGGTCGTTAATGATGTGATTCCACTGAACCTTACCGATGCCCGAATAGTGATGCCAATAGTTCCCGCCAGCCTGTTGCGTGGCGGCAGTCCCGAAGTAGAACCCGAGTGGACAGGTCGCGCCGTTGGGCGCGGTTCCACCGACTCCACCGCTGTACGTCGTCGTCGACGCGACATAGCCAGGGCACGGCACTGCCGTGAGCGGAACGGGCTCGCCCGGTGCGCGTTGCATCAGGTAACCCCAGTTAAACTCACCCAAACCGTTTTGAATCAAGAGCTGAATGTCGTCCTTGCTCGTCGGTTTGAAGTGAAAGTTTCCGGTCAGGTCGGTCGTTTTGACGACGCCCGGGCCGTTTGCTTGTTGAATGAGAAAGCCGGGATAGGTTTGGCCGGATACAAACTGGTTAAGGGCGTTGGTGTTATCGGCCGAAAAAAACCAGTTGAAGCGGCCATTTTGCGTTGCGCCGCCGTATTCCAAGGTTTCGTAGAGATTGCGGTATCGCGGTGTCGAGCCGTACGAGAAGTCGCCGAAGCCCGGATACGTGCCAGTCTTGACGACCGTGTTGACTATACCCAAGCCGCTGCCGGCCTGACTGGCATCGAGGCCTCCGGTGAACACTTCGACGTTGCCGATGCCGACGTTCGAAAGATTCGTCGTAAACAACCCGCTGACCGGATCGTTGATCGGGATGCCGTCGAACTCATACGAGATGTCGGCCGCCGAACCGCCGTGAACGCGCGGTTGGGCCGGGAAGCCGCTTCCGGTGATGCCCGGAATCGTCGCGATGTACTGATACAACGTTTTGTGAAGGTTGTTTCCGCCCGAAATCGCGTTGAGCTGAGCGCCCGACACGGTGTAGGCATCGCTCGTCACGTTGGGCTTCACTAAGGTGCCGCCGCTGCGCGACTTAACGCTCGCAATGGTTTTCAACGCTTTATTAAGCTTGAAATCCTGAACGAGCGTCAGGTCCTGTTGGACGACGATGCCGGCGACCGCCGCCGGACCGTACGCGTCGGCCTGGACCGAGACGGTATAGTTGTCCGGATTGAGCGCCTGAAGGACATAGAAGCCCTTCTGGTCGGTCGTGGTCGCACGCGCGCCGCTGGGCGAGGACGCCGCCACAGCCGCGTTGACCACCGGCGCGCCGGTATCTGCATCGGTGATCGTTCCGGTGATATTGCCGGTCGTGCCGGCGCGAGCCGGAACCGACAACCCAAACGCCGCGCACGCGACGGCAATGACTAGCGCGAGGCCGATCAGACGCCGAAATCGTGGTAGGAGATTCATGAAAAGCGAGCCTCCATTTATGGCTTAGGTCGCGTCCCAGGTGCTCTTCTGCATCCCTTGGTCGCTACCTGAGAAAAAGAAAAGCGACCGGCGGGGGACCCGCTCGTTCGCTTGTAACGATCAATGTCGCATTCGAGGGCTAGGTTCCTGCTGGGTCAAACCATCGATTTGGTCAAGCCGCGCGGAGCGTCGCTTTCGACATAACGGGCGCGCCCGACGCTCAGGGCGATCATTTGGGCGGCGACCAACCAAGCCAGGGCGTTGAACGCCTCGCTGGTCACTGGACCGAGCAGCGGAATGTCACCGAGGTGACCGCCGATCACGTAGCGCAGCGATTCTGCATGTACG
>DATKGB010000106.1:0-11778 GCA_035544315.1 Verrucomicrobiia bacterium | reverse complement strand
GGGGATAAATTCAGCAGCGTCTTGGCCGCGTTAGCGGTGGTCGTACTGGCCGCTGGATGTTCTTCGGCGGGGAACGGGCTGCACGCACAGCTGCCGCCGCAGATGGGCATGCCGGAATCCGTTTCGCCGGCGCTCATCCACCCAGCGCCGATGGCAAAGACAGCGATTCAGCCGGGCAGCGCGATGAGTTCGCCGCGCTCGACCAAGAGCGATATTGTCGGCCTCCGTTTTACCCAGATCCCGGGTTCGGCAAGTCAAGTTGCCGCCAGCGCGGACGGTTCGATCTGGGTTCTCTCAACCCAGCCCAGCGGACCGGATAAATACATCTGGCATTACGTGAGCGGAAGCTGGAGCAACATTTCGGGGCTGGCTTCGCAGCTCGCGGTCGCGCCCAACGGCACGCTCTACGCGATCAACTCCGGCGGAGGCACCTATTCGTACAGCGGCGGCACCTGGAGCGCGCTCGGCGGCGGTGCAAGTGCAGTGACCACTACAGCGGATGGCTCGCTCTACGTCCTCTCTAATGGCGGCGCGGGCCCCGACCGGGCGATCTGGCACAACGTAAGCGGAACCTGGTCGCAAGTCCCGGGGTCGGGTGTGTCGCTTGCCGGCTCGTTCGATACGGGCACCTACACGTTACCGGGCGGAACGGTTTCTCCGGGCGGGCTGTACATTCTCAATTCGGTGGGCTCAATTTACTATGAGAATCCTGGCGGCACTTTTGCGCAGTTGCCCGCCAGCGCATCGATGCTAGCGCCGACGACGGTCGGAGGCGTGTTTGCCTTAGCGTATCCCGCAAACGTCGGCAACACCGCCATGTATTTCTACGACTTGACCGCGCCGGGTTGGAGCGTGGAGGCGGGCGAGGGCGTCAGCATGTCGAGCAACGCCGGATACCTGTACGTCATCGGTCCATCAGGCGCGATCTACTCCTCTCCGGTAAGGGTGCCGCTCGGCACGATCGCCCAGTATCCGATTCCGACGGCCGGCGCGAAGCCGTACGGTATCGCGGCAGGCCCGGACGGCAACCTCTGGTTCACCGAAGTGGGCGCCGATAACATCGGGAAGATCACTCCGCGCGGCACGATCACCGAGTATCCGGTTCCGACGGCCTCCTCGCAGCCGTACGGCATCGCGGCGGGTCCGGACGGCAACCTCTGGTTCACTGAAATGACCGGCCACAACATCGGGAAGATCACCCCGGGCGGAACGATCACCGAGTATGCGATTCCGTCAGGCAACGTATTTCCGAACGGCATCACGGCGGGGCCGGATGGCAACCTCTGGTTCACCGAAGTGGGCGGCAACAACATCGGGAAGATCACCACGGCCGGGACGATCACCGAGTATCCGGTTCCGACGGCCAACTCTCAGCCGGAAAGTATCGCGGCGGGTCCGGACGGCAACCTCTGGTTCACCGAAGGCAACGCCAGCAAGATCGGGAAGATCACCCCGGCTGGCACGATCACCGAGTATGCTGTGGGGGGGGGCAGCTTCCCGGGAGGCATCGCGGCGGGTCCGGACGGCAACCTCTGGTTCACCGCCAACAACCTCTACCCCAGCTCCGACGCCTTCGGAAAGATCACCACGGGCGGCACGATCACTTTCATTTCGTCCGGCCTTCCGGCGGCTGAGATCACGGCGGGGCCGGACGGCAACCTCTGGTTCACCGAAAACGACGGGAGCGGCGGCGGCAACAACCTCGGGAGAATCACCCCAAGCGGCACGATCACAGAGTATCCGATTCCGACGAGCTATGTCATTCTGAGGGGCATCGCGACGGGCCCGGACGGCAACGTTTGGTTCACCGAATACAGCGGCAACAAGATCGGGAACATCAACCTGTCGGGAAAATAACACTGTGAGCGGGTCGGTGAAAAATTGCGCCGGAATTGGACATACGGCGCTAAAGCAGCGTAACTCTGCCTGTCTTTAGATCGTATATGCCGCCCACGACCTTGTAGCCGTTCTTTACGGCGTCGGCCATGATCGGCGTCGAGGTTCTCAGCGCATGCACGTTCAACCGGACGTTCTCAGCGACGGCATTGTGCCACCAGTCACCGGGCTGATGTTCGCACGCCTTTGCAGCAGGCGCGATCGCATCGACCAGGGTTTGCATGTGGCCCGGCAGCTTCGCGCCGGTCTTCACGAAATCGATTGCGGCCTGAACTGCGCCGCACGACGTATGGCCGAGGACCATCACGAGCGGCGACTTCAGCACGGCGGTTGCATATTCGATCGACCCAAGCGCGGCTTCGCTAACGAAATTTCCGGCCAGCCGCACGACGAAAATGTCTCCGGGATCGTGGTCGAAGAGCGTCTCCACCGGAACGCGCGAGTCCGCGCAACCCAGCACGGTGGCAAACGGCGCCTGGCCGCTGGTAAGTTCGCGCACCCGCGCGATCAGGGAATTGCAACGCGGCGTTCCGGCAACAAATCGGGCATTCCCGTCGATCAGATTTTTGAGAGCAGCGCTTGCGATCATGGGCGCCTTTGCGTTAGCAGCGGAAGCCGGGTCCGGAAGCAAACTTCCGGCCAGAACGCCCGCAGTAGAGAGCAAGAAAGTGCGTCTGTTCGTCATTGAATCGGGTCTCCTTTCCGATAACATTGCGCGATTCAGTCAAAGAGCGCAACTTCTGCGCGTCCATTGAAGTAACCTAAGGCATCGTCCCAAGGCGCGCCCTTCCCAGCAAGCGGCCCGCCTCCGGCCGCCCTCGCGACGGCGCCCATGATATTTTGTCAGATTTAGGGAATAGAGTGAGTATGCGTTTTCTCCCCAAGACCCCCATCAATTGGCCTATTGCCGGTTCGATGTTATTTATCCACATTGGCGCCCTGGCGGCGTTCGTCCCGGCCCTCTTCAGTTGGTCCTCGGTGGTCGTGATGGTGGTCTTGATTATGCTCACGTCGGCATTCGGCGTTTCGCTATGCTTCCACCGATCGCTGACCCACCGCGGTCTTCGTTTGGTTAAGCCGCTGGAATATGCAGCCGCGCTGCTTGGAACGCTGGCGCTGCAGGGCGGCCCGATCACCTGGGTCGCGACCCATCGCACGCACCACGCCGCCACTGACAAGAGCGGCGATCCCCACGGCGCCGACCGCGGCTTCTTCTGGTCGCACATGGAGTGGCTCATCCGCAAGAACGACGCGGTCCCAACCCCCGCCGAACGCCTCCGCTTGGCTCCCGAACTGGTCGCCGACCCGTTCTATCGCTTTTTGAATCGAAACAACGTCCAGTTGCAAATCGCACTGGGTGTGGTCCTGTTCGCGATGGGCGGCCTGTCGTGGGTCGTTTGGGGAATTTTCGTTCGGCTCGTGCTGGCCTATCACTCGACTTGGCTGGTCAACAGCGCGTCGCACATGTTCGGATACCGCACGTACAAAACCGACGACCTGTCGCGCAACAACTGGTGGGTCGCGCTGCTGTCGTGGGGCGAAGGCTGGCATAACAACCATCACGCCTTCCAGTTCTCGGCACGCCTTGGCTTACGCTGGTTCGAATTCGATATCGTGTGGATCATGATCCGCGTGCTCAAGGTCTTCGGTCTGGTTCGCGCGATTAAAGTTCCCTCGCTCGAGATGCGCTCGCGCTTGCGTCTAGCGCCATCGCGGGTCCGCCCGTAGCATTTCCGCCGGGCGAGTCACAGGAACGGCTATGCCGCGTGTTCTTATCTATACCATAATGCGGACAAACGGAAGATCGCTCTTTGCCGGCTTGGTCATGGGAACCGGGCTGTTGCTTGCTGCGCTAGCCACTACCCCGGCAGCCCGGCACGTCGCACCCGTCGCGACGCCATCGCCTTCACCGACCGTATCGCCCGATTTCTTGCTAGCCAAGATCCGGCGCGTCTTTCGTTCGCACCGCCCGCCCCCGCCGTACGTTACCTACACGCTCATTCGCGCGCAGGTCACCGACCAGGGCTATCCCGACTACGTCAACTCGTATACGTACCACATCTGGACGCGAACGTTGGATCGCGCATCGCTGGGCCGCCGAGTCTTTCGCGATGACTATGACGGGCCGCTCGAATTCCAACGACCGGCTTTTAACGAAGACTACGATCCCGGGCCGCCGACCGCCGACGTCTTCGAGCCCGCGCCCGCGCATAAGCATCCGATTAGCGACGTCCCGACGCCCGAACCCACCGGAACGTTGCCGCCAATCATCGCGACGGTCACGGCCCGCGGCGAGTTCGACTATCACGTCACCAGCGTCACGACCGAGGGCGAGCTGCTGCACCTCACGCTGACGCCGATCCGCGACCCGGACCGCAATCGCCTGCGCGACATCTACGTCGACAAGGATACGCTCGAACTGCGCAAGCTCGTGGCAACCGATAAGCTGTTCGTTCAAGACGGCCCGGTCTACGGCGCGCTGTTCACGATCACCATGGGTTCGCTGGACGGCACCCCCGTCGTCACGCACATTCACGGCATCATCGGCAAAGACGCGAAAAACGAAGATTACATCGGCGACGGCAAGATCGTCGATTACGACTTCACCGACGTCACCTTTCCAAAGACGCTGCCCGCCTGGTACTTCGACGCCCACCAATACGCCCAACACCAAAACGACGCCCCCGAATAAGCGCCCAGTGTCAAGGGGAGCGTCGCCGCAGTGCCATGGTGGGCGTAGGCACGGAGTGCCGAAGTCGAACCAGCGTTACAACCCCGCAGCCGCGATATTTTCTCCTAAATGCGCGAGCGACTGCGTACCTGGAATTGGAAGCATCGTCGACGAGCGATGCAGCAGCCACGCCAAGGCCGCCTGATGAATCGTAACGCCGTGCGTTTGCACCAGCGCGCGTAACCGTTCGTTCTCAGCGATCTCCCCGGCTTCCAACGGGAAGTACGGAATGAACGCGATCCCTTCGCGCTGACAATGATCGACCAGCGCATCGTTACCGTGATCGTTGCCCGCGTTGTACGGGTTCTGTACCGAAACGATCCGAACGAACGCCCGCGCTTCCTCGAGTTGCTCGAGCGTCACGTTGGAAATCCCGATGTGGCGCACCTTGCCCTCATCTTGCAATTCTTTGAGCGCGCCGACCTGATCGGCCAGCGGAACGTTCGTATCGACGGCATGCAGTTGCAGCACATCGAGCCGATCGACGCGCAACCGCTGCAAGCTTGCGTGCGCGCAGGCTTTAAGCCGCGCGGGGTGGCCGTCGCGTTCCCATTTGCCCGGACCGCTGCGCGTGAGACCGCATTTGGTCGCGATCGCGACGCCGTCGCGATACGGATACAGCGCTTGGGCGATCTGCTCTTCGTTAACGTTGGGTCCGTACGCATCGGACGTGTCGATAAAGTTGACGCCCAAATCGACCGCGCGCCGCAACACCGCCAAAGCATTCTCGCGGTCGTCGGGCCAGCCCCAGATGCCCGGTCCGCACAACCGCATCCCGCCAAAACCCAGCCGATGGACGGTCAGGTCGCCGCCCAAGGTCAACGACCCGGCGGCACTCGCATCGATCTTGTTAGCCATACCGCGTCATTCCCGACGGGCGCCCGCGACCCCGCGTGAGGGGCCCGCAGGCAAAACGCCGAAACGACCCCGCTATGCCCGAAGCGACCCAATCCGTAGCGCTGCCCGAGCTGCGCCACACGGCTGCCCATGTGCTGGCCTACGCCGTCCAGGATCTTTTTCCCGAAGCCAAGCCGACCATCGGGCCCGCGATCGAGAATGGATTCTATTACGATTTCGAGCGCGCACAACCGTTCACGCCCGAAGATCTCCAGAAGATCGAAAAGCGGATGCACGAAATCGTCGCCGCCGATTTGGCGATGACCGGACAAGCCGTCACGCGCGAACAAGCCATCGCGCGCTTCGCCTCCAACCCCTATAAGGTCGAACTGGCCCAAGGCATCCCCGACGGCGAGCCGATCACGCTGTACACGATCGGCACCTTCACCGATCTCTGCCGCGGCGGCCACGCCGACCGCACCAGCGCGATCCAAGGATTGAAACTCACCAGCGTGGCCGGAGCGTATTGGCGCGGTGACGAGCACAAACCGATGCTACAGCGTATCTACGGCACCGCCTGGCACAGCCAAGCCGAACTCGATGCGCATCTTCACCAAATCGAAGAAGCGCAGAAGCGCGATCATCGCAAACTCGGTGTCGAACTGGATCTGTTCTCGATCGAAGAGGATGCCGGCGGCGGTTTGGTGTTCTGGCATCCCAAAGGCGCGATCGTGCGCGGCATCGTCGAACAGTTCATTCGCGAAGGCCTGCAAGAACGCGGCTACCAACCGGTTATTACGCCGCACATCGTCAGCGAAAAACTGTACGCAATCTCGGGCCATCTCGACAACTACGGCGACGCGATGTTCGGGCCGCTCGAGGCCGAAGAGCAGCGCTTCCGGCTCAAACCGATGAACTGCCCCGGCCACATTCTGATCTACAAGAGCCGCCTGCGTTCCTATCGCGAGCTGCCGCTGCGTTACAGCGAGTTCGGCACGGTCTATCGCTTCGAGCGTTCGGGCGTGCTGCACGGCCTGACGCGCGTCCGCGGATTTACCCAAGACGACGCGCATTTGTTCTGCACCCCCGAACAACTGCAAGGCGAGTTCGAACAAACCGTCGAGGAAGCCCTGCGCTTGATGAAGGCGTTCGCTTTCACCGAATTCGAATACGTTCTATCGCGGCGCAAGCCCGAGGAGCGCGCCGATACCGACGCCGCCGCCGAACAAGCGATTCGCAACGCCCTGCAGCGCTTCAACCTTCCATACGTCGTGGACGAGGTCGGCGGCGCGTTCTACGGCCCCAAACTCGACATCAACGTACGCGACGCGATCGGCCGGAAGTGGCAGTTAGGCACCGTGCAGGTCGACTTCGTCCTCCCGCAGCGATTCGACCTGAAGTACCGCGACAGCGACGGCGACGCGATGCCGGTGATGATTCACCGCGCGCTGGCCGGTTCGATGGAACGTTTCTTCGGCATCCTGGTCGAACATTTCGGCGGCGCATTTCCGGCCTGGCTGGCGCCCGTGCAAGCCGTCGTCGCGCCGATCTCCGAGCATCAAGTCGACTACGCAAAACAAGTAGCCGCGCAACTGCGCGCCGATGGTTTCCGCGTCGAGGTCGACGAGAGCAACGAAAAACTCGGCCATAAAATCCGACATTGGAAGACCCAGAAGGTGCCGTACATTCTGGTCGTCGGCAAACAAGAACTCGCCGACGGCAGCGTCAACGTCAACCAACGCGCCGTGGAAGAAAAGCGGACGGTCTCGATCGCCGCATTCGCACAAGAACTCAAGCAAAAGGTGGAATCCAGGTCATGAAGCTTTTCCGAAACGGCGTCGCCCTGGCTGCGGCCGCATTGCTCGTCGCCTGTCAAGGCAGTTTTTCCAACGGCACCTCGACGCCCGGCTTGCCGCCCAACAACCCGACCGCGCCTAGCCCGGCCGCCGCAGCCAACGCCCAGGCCTCGCCGGCGATCGGCGGCAACGGAACCTATCCGTTCTCGCAAGCCGCCGCAGGCTTCCAATGCCCGGAATCGCAAGGCTTTTCGTGCGTCCTAAAGTTCAACATTCCGCCGACAACGCCGACGCCGCAACCCACGCCTTCGCCAAAAAAATCGAACGCCAAGAATAAGAAAGTCAAAGCGAAATCGACTCCTCGACCGACGGCGGCGCCGACCGCAAGCCCGTCACCGTCACCGTTACCAACCAACACGGCATCGCCAGGCGCTTCGGCATCGCCGTCGTCGAGCGCGTCGCCATCGGGAAGCGCCATGCCGGCCACCTCGGCAGCGTCGGCCGGTCCCAACGTGACGATTAAACTCGACCCGCTTCCTAAAGATGCGCCGGCCATGAACAATCCCGATCCCAAAGCCGTCGCGACCACGCCGCTGTTGGCGCTGCGCTTAAGCGTCGACGGCGACGTCGTACTCAACGGACCGGCCTCGGCCGATTTCACGCTTCCGCAAGAACAAATCGGCGGCCGCGGTTTCGCGATTCAACTCTTCGACGAGACCCAGCGAAAGCATCATAAAATCGACGACCGCTACCTGGGCTCGTATTCGCAATCGACGGTCAGCGGTACGACCTTGCATTTCACATTCACACCTCCGCCGGTTACCGTGAAAAAAGGCGAAACCTGGCTATTCGTGCTGTACGGCGACGAACGCCCGTCCGCTTCGACCAGCCCCGCGCCCAGCGGTTCTCCGCTCGTCTTGCCCAGCATCTTGCCCAGCGGAACGATGATCTCCACGCCAACGCCGTCGCCCGCGCCGTAATTCCATGACGAGCGCCCAGAAGAAAACGTTCGTCGCGTCATTCTTGGGCTGGACGCTCGACGCATTCGACTATTTCCTCGTGATCGTGGTCGTGTCGCATCTCGCGACCGACTTTCACAAGACCGTGCCCCAAGTCTTAATCGCGGTAACGTTAACGCTGGCGATGCGACCGCTCGGCGCGCTCATCTTCGGATGGATCGGCGATCGCTACGGGCGACGCTTGCCGTTAATGATCGACATCGCATTGTTTTCGGTGATCGAACTGCTCACGGCATTCTCGCCGAACTTTACGGTGTTCTTGGTGCTGCGCGCCGCGTTCGGTTTGGCGATGGGCGGCGAATGGGGCCTGGGCTCGGCACTCGCGATGGAAGCGCTGCCGCCCAACCGCCGCGGGCTGTTTTCCGGCCTCCTTCAAGAAGGGTACGCGGTCGGGAGTCTCTTGGCCGGCTTGTCCTTAACGTTCTTGTTTCCCCTCATCGGCTGGCGTGGAATGTTCGTCGTCGGAGCGCTCCCCGCGTTCCTGATCTTCTTCATTCGCGCGCACGTCCCGGAATCGGCGGTGTGGCTCGCAGGCAAACACGAGCGTCTAGCGCTCCAAGCCGACATCTTGTGGAGCGCCGTCAAACGTTCGTGGCCGCTCTTCATCTACGGCATCTTGCTGATGGCCGCGTTCAACTTCATGTCGCACGGCAGCCAAGACGTCTATCCGACGTTCCTAAAAAATCAGTTGGCTTTCCCCGTCGCAGCAGCCGGCTGGATCGTTACGATCTATTCCTGCGGCATGATCCTCGGGGGAACGTTCTTCGGTTGGATATCTCAACGCCTGGGACGTCGCAACTCGATCGTCATTGCTGCGATCGTCGGCTTGTTCGCCATTCCGATGTGGGCGTTCAGTCACACCTTTGCAATGGTCGCGCTCGGCTCTTTTTGGCTGCAGTTCGCGGTCCAGGGCGCTTGGGGCATCATCCCCGCGCACCTCAACGAAATATCGCCGAACCTCGCGCGCGGAACGTTCCCCGGCCTGGTCTATCAACTGGGCAACCTGATCTCCGCCGGCGCTCCAGCATTCCTGGCGACGTTAGCGGCGGGCAGGTTCGCGCTCGCGTCGGGCGCGCCAGACTATGCCAAAGCAATGGCCATCTTCATCGCCGTCGTCTTCGTAGCCGTAATCACAATGACGCTCCTCGGTCGAGCAGTAGCCCCCGAAAATCGCAACGCCGATTTCTCCCCCACCATGTCGTAAGCCCCATTGTGTCATGGTGAGCTTCGCCCCATGTGTCATGGTGAGCGTAGGCGCGAAGCGCCGAAGTCGAACCAGCGAGGAAACCTTAACCGTCAGATTTTTTCGGAGGAACTTTCCCGCCTTCGCTGCGCGCTTCACTCAAACCGATTGCGATGGCTTGCTTGCGGCTCGTAACCTTCTTGCCGGATCGGCCCGAACGTAGCTTCCCAGCCTTCATCTTCTCCATCGCCCGTTTAACTTTTTTGCCGGCTTTCGCGCCATACTTTCGCGCCGCTTTCTTACGTCCGGTCTTTTTGGACGCAGTCTTCTTAGTCGCAACTTTCTTGGCCGCCATACCGCCCTCCATTCGTAGTGCCGTTACGTCACTCGTACCGTGCGATAGCCAGCCTTAAACCGCGTCTCAAGCAGCCGACGCCCCTCTTGCATGCGCGCTTCACTTCTCCACTAGCAAGCTGTGGAATCTGTGCATCGTCCGGCCCATTGGGTACGATGCGGCCATGCAGAACGACGATGTTACCGAGGAAGTTCGCAAGAAAAATGCCGAGCTTGCTCGCCAAGAACAGCTAGCCCGCGAGACCAAGGACAAACACGACCACGGGCTAGGCAAGCAAGACCAAACCAACGCCGATTCTTTCCCGGCAAGCGACCCCGCGCCCACGCCCTAACGCTATAATGCGGTCGTCCAAACCTCGCTTGAAATCTTCCAATCAGCGACGATTCGACGAAACGTAAACGTCAGCGTTCCCTTTTCATGAAACGGCTTCAAGCCAGTCCCACTAAGGGTCATCGGCAAGATCAGGTACGCTCGAGCGCCGGTCTGCGAATACTCGATCGGCGGCCCCGCGGCGGCGTTGAACCCGCGCATATGCATCGCGACGAACATTCCTCGCACGTGTGCCCACCACTGGGACCCTGCATGCGGGCCGCTCCAAAGATACGGTGCGCTCTCATCGATCACAACGCCATCTGGCGTAAACAACGTGTCGAGGTTCACGTTGCTACGCCCGTCCGTCACCGCCAACAACGTCCGTACGGGCGCCATCACGTTGCTAGGCGGCTGCGCCGCAAACGCCACCCCGGCGTCGAACAACACTACGGCCAAAACCGCAAGAACAACGATTCGAATGCGGGTCATAAGAAACTCCTCAAGGATTAGCAAATGCGACGATTTCGCCGCTTTCGCGATGATTGGTCCAAAACCGCTCGCCGTCGAACGTCAACCCACGGGCGGCAAACGGAACGCGCGCCAAGTCTTCCACCACCGGCGTTTCGGTGCGCGCGTCGATACGCGTCAGGAAATAGTCGTTAGACTCCTCGTTATCGGTGTTTAGGATGTAGAAGCGCGCGTTAACGACCACCAGACCGCAGATCCCGCGCGGCGTCGCAATCGAACGCATGACTTTACCGCGATCGCTTACCTGAAGAATCCTTCGGTTATACCATTGGCTGACGTACAGAAAGTCGCCGTCGTAACCTAACTGCGACCCGGTATCCTCGGGGCATCGAAACGACTCTGAATCTTTAAAACCGTGACCCGGGACGAAACGTCCGACCACCCGGTCGTCATCGGCACCGACACCGTAGATCACGCGCAACTCGTCGCCGACGACCGCCATGCCCCAGGGCTTGCCCGGCGCCTTGGCCTCTTCGCGGACCGTCCAATGCACTGGGTCGATCGCATACAAGCGCTGCGTTTCGACCGAACCCATCCAAAGACGATCGCCATCGAAGGCGAGCGACTGAGGGCGCGGCGCCGGTGACGGCAGGCGGCGTAATTCTTTCACATCTTGCATCCCCCGCCCATTCGCCCAGCTCGCTCATCTTTCCGGCAATCGGGCCTTAGGCGTGGGCCGCCTCACGGGGACGGACTTCGCGCTTGATCTTCTCGTCGAGCGCGTCATGCGCACGATCGAGATCGTACTGCGTTTGTAAGTTGAGCCAGAATGTGGCGCTATTTCCGAAGTACCGCGCGAGGCGCATCGCGGTGTCGGCGGTGATATTGCGCCTGCCTCGCACAATGTCGTTGACGCGAGGCGCGTCGGTGTGAAGATTCTTGGCCAGCGCGCCTGCCGTGATCCCCATGGGCACGAGAAACTCTTCGCGAAGCACCTCGCCGGGGTGAATGGGGTGTAATTTCATAAGAATCGACCTCGGTTCAGTAAAATCATTAGTGATAGTCCGCGATCTCGACCTCGTGCGCCTCATTTTCTTTCCAGATGAAACACACGCGGTACCGATCGTTGATACGGATACTATATTGGCCGGCCCGATCGCCCTTGAGTTTTTTCCCTCTCC
>DATKGB010000105.1:0-18156 GCA_035544315.1 Verrucomicrobiia bacterium | reverse complement strand
AAGCCGACCATCTTTTCAACCTGCTCATTCGTCGGGGCCAGCCGAATCGCAATCGTGCGCTTCATGCACCCCAGACTACTTGCCGGGTGTGCCATACGCCTGGCCTCTTACGGGAGCGGCGCTTCTTCCCCGGCCTCAACGTCGAGGTCTCCGCGCCGGCGATTCGATGACACGAGTTATCGATAAGCGCACGAAGATTGTCGCGACCATCGGCCCGGCATCCCGGTCTCCCGCCACGATGAAGGCGCTATTCGAAGCGGGTGCCAACGTGCTTCGGCTCAATTTCTCCCACGGTACGCGCGAAGAACATGCAGAAGCGATCCGCAACGCGCGGGCGATCAGCGCCGAACTCAACGTGCATACCGCCATACTCCAAGACTTGCCCGGTCCCAAGGTCCGCAGCGGCACGCTCGCCGACGGCGTAGATTTCGTGCGACTCGAGCGCGGCGCGACCTTCACGTTGACGACGCATGACGTGCCTGGGACCGTCGAGCGCGTTTCGTGTTCGTATAAAGATTTGCCCATGGACGTTTGCGTCGGCAAGCGCCTGTACTTGCAGGACGGAGCGATCGCGCTGCGCATCATCGCCAAGACCGATACCGACGTCACGACCACCGTCGAGTTCGGCAGCGATTTACGCGCCCATCAAGGGATCAACTATCCCGACGGGTCGCTCAACGTCGAGGCGGTGACCGACCTCGATCTCGAATATTTGGAGTTCGGCCTGGAACACGAGGTCGACTACGTTGCCGTCTCGTTCGTCCGCTCGGCTGCCGACATCGAGAAGGTCAAAGCATTCGTCAAGCAGCGCGGCAAGTCGACGCCGGTTTTCGCCAAAATCGAAAAACACGAAGCGCTCCTGGACATCGACAACATCATCGCAGCTGCCGACGGCATCATGGTCGCTCGCGGCGATCTGGGCATCGAAACGCCGCTCGAACGCGTACCGATGATTCAAAAGACCATCATCGCCAAATGCAATCGCGCGAGCAAACCGGTCATCACCGCGACGCAGATGCTCGAATCGATGATTACGGTCGCGCGCCCGACCCGCGCCGAAACCACCGACGTCGCCAACGCTATCCTCGACGGCACCGATGCAGTCATGCTCTCGGGCGAAACCGCGCGCGGCCTGTATCCGGTCGAAGCGGTCCGCACGATGGCCGACATCGCGCGCGCGGCCGAAGAGAGCTACCCGCACGCGCTGCTGCGCGACCGCCGCCTGGAGAATATCGAGCCCGATACCGCAACGTCCATCGCCGAAGCCGCAACCCGCGCTAGCGAAGAGCTCGATATCCCGTACATCGCAACGGGGACCACGACCGGCAATACCGCCCACCACATCTCGGCTTTCCGGCCCAAAGCGCGCATCGTTGCGCTGACGCCGGTTCCCGAAGTGGCGCGCCGTTTGAGCGTGCTGTGGGGCGTGCAGTCGCTGGTGATCGAAGATTACAGCAGTATCGACGTCTTGCTCCATATCACCGAACGCCGCATGGTTAGCGCCGGCTTCGTCAAGAGCGGCGACAAGATCGCCTTCACCACCGGCATGCCCGTCGGAGGCGGCGGCACGAACTTGCTAAAGATCCACCAAATTCCCTAGCATCTCAAGCGGGAGGACGAACGTGGTACACCCTAGGAAAGCGGCCTTCTTAGCGACCGGAATTGTGACCGCGATGCTGGTTGTGACGGCGCCGACGTTGGCCCAGTCGAGCTTCTGCGCCAGTCTGAAAGCCGTCGTGGCGCAAACCGGCGACGGTTTCGCATCGCTACGCGGCGCGCAAGTGAGCGTGCGACAGGGCAGTAACGGCCTTACCTACACCGACTACACCTATACGGCGACGTCGGCCCTGGTCGGCGCAAACCCGTCGTCGTGCCAGATCGTGACCACGATCGATGGCGGCACGTCGAACAGCACGTACCGGTGCTTTTTCGATTACGGCAATCAAAAACGGGACGCCGAGCTGGACAGTCTTGCCCGGACCATCGTCCAGTGCATCGGGCCGGTCGCCTCCGAGAACGATATAGATATCGACACCGGCAACGATGTGGGCTCCGTCAGTTTCGTCCATGCGAATTACACCGTCGAAATCATTGCCTCGGATACCCAACCGTTAGTTCTCACCGTCTCAAAACCACTATAGTCCGGCGGGCGATTCGCCGCTATCCTATCGCTTTACCGACGCTAACAAGGTTCGAGCGTGTTTTAGCGCGACCTCGTGGGTTTGGCCCGAGAGCATCCGCGCCAATTCGATCTCGCGTTGCGCGACGGTGGTAAGCTCGACGACCGCAATCGTCGTCGTGCTCTTGGATTCGCGCTTTTCCAAAACGTAGTGGCGTTGCGCCCAGATCGCGATTTGGGCGAGATGGGTAACGCAGACGACCTGCCCTCGATCGGCCAATCGGCCTAAACGCAGGCCCACGGCCGTCGCGGTAACGCCACCGACGCCGGTATCGATTTCGTCGAAGATCAGCGCGCTCCGGTCCAAACGCTCGGCCAACGCGACGAAAATTGCCAACAAAACGCGAGAGAGTTCGCCGCCCGACGCAACCCGCGCCAGCGGGCGCAGCGGTTCGCCCGCGTTGGCTGCAAACGTGAACTCGACGCGCTCGGCGCCGTCGGGACCGACATCGGGCAGCGTCTCGAAGGCCGCATCGAAACGCGCGGCGGCCAGCGCGAGTTCGCCAAGCTCGCCGGCAACGCGACCGCACAGCGTCTTTGCGCTTTTTTGACGCAACGCGCTCAACGTCGCCGCGGCACTCCCTAGTTCGAGATGCGCGACTTCGCGCGCGGCGCGCAGTTCGATCGTGCGTTCGTCGCGATCGTCGAAATCGCGAACGGCAGTGCGCGCCGATTCCAAGCGCGCGAGCACCGCGTCGAGCGAGCCTCCGTACTTGCGTTTGAGGCGATCGAGCGCCTCGAGGCGCGCGTTGATCGTCTCGAGTTCGTTGGCGTCGAACTCGGTGGCTTCCAACTCGCGCGCGATCCGGGTGGCGAGTTCGTTGGTTTCGCTCTGCAACCCCGAAGCCGCGCGCGCCATCTCGTCAAGTTCCTTCGAAATCGCGGCGATGCCGTGCAAGGCCACGCCGGCGGCGCCCAGCGTTTCCGACGCGCCCACGTCGTCGCCGGCCAGTGCGTCGTGCGCGCCGCGCAACGCGCCGGCGATCCGCTCGACGTTATCGAGATAGCGGCGACGATCGGTCAGCGGTTCGTCTTCACCGGGGATCGGTGCGACGCCCACGATCTCTTCCACTTCGTATTGCGCGTCTTCGTAGCGGCGGCGCGCCGTGCGATCGTCACCTTCGAGCGCATCGAGGCGCGCAGAAATCTCCATCAACGCTGCGTAGCCCGCGCGCACCTCGGAGAGCGCGGCGATTGACGCTTGCCCGCCGAAGCGGTCGAGCAGTTCGACGTGATATGCCGGCGCTAGCAAACGCTGGGCCTCGTGCTGACCGACGGCGTCGGCGATCCGAACGCCGATCTCGCGCACGTATCCGGCCGTGGCCGGGCGGCCGTTGACACGAATCGACGACTTCCCACCCTCGCCGACCTCACGTACGATCACCGCTTCCTCGCCGGCGTCAAACGGGTAGCCATCGGCGTCCAAGCGGGCGCGCAGGCTCGCATCGGCTTCCAGCGTCAAGGTTACTTGCGCGCGCGCGGCACCGCGGCGTACCGCATCGACGCTGGCGCGGTCGCCCAGCGCCAAGCCGAGCGCGCCTAAGAGCATCGTCTTGCCGGAGCCGGTCTCTCCGGTGAAGATCGTAGCGCCCGAGGCAAACGTCATCTCGGCCCGCTCGATCAGCCCGTAGTTTTCGATCAGCAGGTTTCGCAGCATTGTCGTCGTCGTACTAACTGCGCGATTCGTGTTTGATGGAAACACCCCAACGCAATTTTTCTTCCAGTCGTGCGAAGAATTTCAGCGGGGCCGTACGCGCGAAGCGTACCGGCTTGGGATGCTTGTGGATTTCGACGCTGGCTCCGGGGGGCAACTCGGCGACGACGTCGCCGTCGCATTCCAAGTTGACACGGACGATTTCAGAGGCACACGAAATCTCGATGCGCGAACTGGCCGGCACGATCAGCGGTCGCGAGAACAGCGTATGCGGCAACAGCGGAACGACCCCGAACGCGTCGACGCGCGGCGAGATGATCGACCCGCCCGCCGAAAGAAAATAGGCCGTCGATCCGGTCGGCGTGCAGACGCAGATCCCGTCGGCCGGAATATTCGCGGCGTGCTCGCTGTCCAAATTCAAACCGAACGGGACCAGCCGCGAGACGCCGCCCTTGCGAACGACCACGTCGTTGAGCGCAAAATAGGTCTTGCCGGCATATTCGGCCTGAAGAGCCACGCGTTCTTCGACGTGCAAGCCGTGTTCGAGCAGTTCGGGAAGTCGTCCCAGGCGCGGATCGTCGTCGTCGAACTCCGTGAGAAAGCCGAGGCGACCGGTGTTGATGCCCAGCAGCGGCAGGTCGTCGTCGATCGCGATGCGCGCGGCGCGCAGCAGCGTGCCGTCGCCGCCGACCGTGATCAGGAGCGCCGCTTGGGCGACGGTGGCCGCCGATCGCGGGAGCCCGAGCGCCTCGTGCTGACCGTCGCAGATCGCGACGGCGTAACCGTGTTTTTCGAAGTTTCCGACGACGCTTGCGGCGATCGCACGAGCGTTGTCGCGAGCGACGTCGACGTACAGCGCGACGGTCTTGGATCCAAGCGGCAGCGTCGTCACGTGCCCTCCGCGATAACCGCATCGATGCGCCGGTCGTCCAACGCCACGCCGTCGCCGCGCAAACGCAGCAAGAACTCGCGATTTCCAGCCGGGCCGACCAGCGGCGAGGCGACCAGACCTACGGGAACCAATCCGAGCGATAGCATGGCCTCGCGCACTTCGCGAAGGATAGCCCGATGCACCTCGGGGTCCCGCACGACACCCCCGGGCTGGAGCCGCGACGGCCCGGCCTCGAACTGCGGTTTGACCAGCGCGACGATGTCGCCGCCCGGACGCAGATAGCCCATCGCTCGGGCGACGATCGTTCGCACGCCGATGAACGACGCGTCGCTCACGATCAAATCGAAGTCCTCGGGAAATGCGTCGTCGGCGAGCAGTCGGAAGTTCGTGCGCTCCATCACCCGCACGCGCGGGTCGTTGCGCAAACGCCAATCGAGTTGACCGTAATCGACGTCGACGGCGACGACCTGCGCCGCTCCGCGCTGCAAGAGACAATCGGTGAAGCCGCCCGTCGATGCGCCGACGTCGAGCGCGCTGCGACCGCGCACGTCGATGTCGAACGACTCCAAGGCGCGATCGAGCTTTTCGCCGCCGCGGCTGACGAACCGTCGTAACCGTTCGATCTCGACCTCGGCACCGTCGCGTAGGAGATGCCCGGCTTTGGTTATCGGCGTACCGTCGACGCGTACGCGCCCTTCCATAATCAGCGCGCGCGCTCGCGCCAAGGTAACATCGGATCGCAGCGCGACGATCGCGTCGAGGCGCTCGGCGGCCATGACGTTTGGATCAGCCGCCGCCGGCCGGGTCGCTCGTCGCGGCGTCGATCTGTTCTTGGGCGCCACGCAGCAGCACTTCACATTCGCGCACCAGCGTTTTGCCTTCTTTGAATAACCCGATCGCGCGATCCAACGGAACCTTGTTGGTCTCAAGTTCCTTAACGATCTCGTCGATGCGATCGAGCTTGGCCTCGAAGCTCTTGGGGACGGATTCACTCATCGTTCGAGGTCCGTTCGACGCGCGCGGCGACCGTCCCGCGATACAGCCGAGCCGCAATCTCGTCACCGGGAGCCAACTCGCCGGCATCGCGAACCGCGTGGCCGCCCTTGGTAACGATCGCGTAGCCGCGTTCCAGCGGCGACTGCGGGTCGATTTTGTCCAGCCCCGCTTCGGCGCGTTCGACCCGACGTTTCCAATCGCTAACCAGGCGTTCGCGCACACGATCCAAACCGGTTGCCTTTGCCACCGACGCCGCGCGCTGCTGCGCGAGTTGCACCACCGGGCTAACGGCCGCCAGACGCCGCTGCAGCGTCAATATTCTCAGTTGTTCGGAAGCGATACGCCGCTCTAGGGAATGCCCCAGTCGAGAACCGCTCGAATCCGACCGTTGGTTAACGCGCCACAGCACGTCGCGCAACAATCGCGATAAATCGGTGCGCGCCCGTGCGAGCCGGTCGAACGTGCGCACCCAGTCCGCAACGAGATGTTCGGCTGCCGCCGTTGGCGTTGGAGCGCTATAATCGGCGACGGCGTCGGCTAAATGAAAATCGGGGGCGTGCCCGATCGCCGTGATGACCGGATGGCGCGAGCGCAAGATCGCGCGAACGACCGGTTCGAGATTGAAGGCAAAGCGATCCTCATAGGAACCGCCGCCGCGCGTGAGCACGATGAGGTCGACGTCGGCTTGCGAAGCGCGATCGAATGCCTCTGCGATTTCAATATCGGCACCTTTTCCTTGGACCCTTGTCAAGAAGAACGTCACCTCAACGTTTGGCGCGCGCTCGCGCACGATCTTCTCGAAGTCTTCCTTGGCATCGCCCGCTGCCGAAATCAACGCCACCCGGCGCGCGTACCGCGGAATCGGACGGCGACGCGATTCGTCCAACGCGCCCTCGCTCTGCAGCCGTTCCCGCAGGGCTTCAACTTGGGCGGCCAGCGCACCGATGCCGGTGAGCTCCAGCTCCTCGACCAGCAACTGGTACTCGCTGCGTTGTTCGCGCACGCCGATCGAACCGATTGCGCGAACCGACACGCCATCGGCGACTTTAGGAAACCGCTTGACGCCGCTGGGGAACGCAAAGCAAGCGAGAGCGCTATCGGCATCCTTGAGCGTGAAATACAGGTTGCCGTTGGATTGTGGACTCCACTTGGAAACCTCGCCGCGAATCGCGATGCGCTGCAGTTGGGGTCGCGATTCGATCATCTTCTTGATCCGGCGCGAGAATTCGCCGACCGAGAGATCGAGAATCTCGGCCTCCATCAGCGGTGGGGCGGCTTGGCCGAGGGCAACGGCGCCGGTATCGGCGCCAAGCTGGGCAGCACGAACGGCACCGGCGCGGCGGTGACGGCCGAACGCACGTAGCACGGCGAGATCGGTGCCGACTGCGTTAAATAGTAGTCGGTGCCGCGACCGCTGCAGGATGCGACGCGGGTCACCTCGTCGGCGGGGAATGGGAAGTCGTGGGGCGGCGTTTTGCTCAGCGCAGCTTTCATGTAGCGCGCCCAAATGCGCGCCGGAATATTGCCGCCGTACGATTCGTACATACGCGAATAGTCGTCGTTACCAACCCATACGGCGGTCACCAAATCGGGCGTATATCCTACGAACCACGCGTCGCGAAACGCCGAGGTCGTCCCGGTCTTACCGGCGGCCGGCCGTCCGATGTTCGCATTGGTGCCCGTACCCGCGGTGATGACATCCTCCAGCATCGAGGTCACCAGGTAGGCCGTTCCCGCGCTTACTACTTCGGTCTGCTGCGGATATTGAGCGTCGAGCACGACGTTGCCGATCGAATCTTTGACCAGACGCAGCGCGGTCGGATCGATGTGGATGCCTTGATCCGCCAGCGTCTGATAGCCGCTGGCCTGATCCAAAACGGTCACGACCGACGACCCTAGCGCTAGTGACAAGTTGGCTTCGAGGGGCGACCGAATGCCCATGTTTTGCGCATAATTCATCACACGATCGATCCCGATTTCGTCGGCGATCTTCACCGCAACGACGTTGCGCGAAAGCGCCAGCGCTTGGCGCATGGTGATCTGCCCCATAAACCGTCCGTCGTCGTCGGTGGGCGCCCACATCGTGCCGTCGCCCATTGGATACTCCACCGGCGTATCGTCCAGGAGCGTTGACGGCGGCATGCCGCCGTCGATCGCCGCGGTATACACGTAGGCCTTAAACGACGAGCCCGGCTGACGGTGCGCCTGCCACGCGCGATTGAATTGATTGGTCAACGAGAACTTGGTGCCGCCGATCATCGCGACGATCTCGCCGGTCGAGGGACGCAGCGAGACCAGCGCGCCTTCATGCGCGTTGATGCCTTCAGAAAGGGCCGCGCGTACGCCCCAGTCCACGGCTTCCTGCGCGATCTGTTCGAGGTGTGGATCGACCGTGGTGTCGACTTGCAAGCCGCCCTCCTGCACGGCCTGGTTGCCGAACTGCTGCTGAAGTTGCGCGATCACGTAGGTCGTAAAATAGGGGTCGGAATACCCTTGCAAGCCCGCGGGCCGCTCGCCCGACAGCCGTAACGGCCGCGCATATGCGGCATCGGCTTGCGCCGAGGTGATATCGCCGCTCTCGACCATCCGATCGAGCACGTGCCGCTGTCGGTCCCGAGCCAGATTCAGATTGACGTAGGGCGAGTAATCCGAGGGCGCCGCGATCACGCCGGCGATCATCGCCGCCTGCCCTATCGTCAGGTTATTGAGTCTCGTACCAAAGTACGCGTGCGCGGCGGCATCGACGCCGTAGGCTCCCGAACCCAAATACACCATGTTGAGATAGCGTTCCAAAATCTCGTCTTTGGTGTAGTAACGCTCGATCTCCATCGCCAGCAGCGCTTCTTGAATCTTACGCGAGATCGAAAACGAGTCGTTCAAGAACAACTTGCGCGCGAGCTGCTGGGTAATGGTCGATCCGCCCTGGATCGGCTGGTGCGCGAGATCGGCCAGGGCCGCGCGCGCGATGCCGACGAAATCCACGCCGTGGTGTGTGTAAAAATTGTGATCTTCGTTGTCGATCACCGCTTGCCGCACGAGCTTGGGAATCTTTGCAATCGGCACCCAGATGCGGTTCTCTTTGTAGACGCTAGCCAGCAGCGTGCCGTCTCGCGCAAAGATTCGCGTGGCGCTGGCCGGCTGATAGTCGGCCATGCGGCTGATATCGGGCAGGTTGCGCGAGTAAGCGGCGACGATTCCGGCGATCGTGCCTAAGCAAAACAGCACGGCGAAGAACGCCGCGAGCAACAGGCCGCGCACGACCCGACGCCCGCGCGCGCGCGACTTAGGCTTTCGCATGCTCCGCAGCCAACGCACTCAAGACGCCGTTGATGTAGCGTCCGGAGTCCTCGGTCGAGAATTTCTTGGCGAGTTCGACCGCTTCGTTGATAACCACCGGCGTCGGCATATCCGGGCAGCACAGCAGTTCGTAGGTTCCCATGCGTAGGATCAAACGATCCAAGGACGGCAAACGCTCGAGCGTCCAGCCCTCCAAGCGCGGCGCGATCTGCGCGTCGGCTTTCTCCTGGTAATCCAGCGTTCCCAGCACCAAATCGCGGACGAACGTCCGGTGCTCGCCGGTCGCGCGATCGGAGACGATCTCGGAAATCGCATCGGCGGCGTCGCGATTACCGACGGCAACGCTATAGAGAGCTTGCAACGCCTGTTCGCGCGCTAAGCGACGGCTGCTATTTCCCATCGAACGAAACTATCCGAACTATCCGACGACCGAGGCTGCCATCAGGCGCGGAAGAAAGCCGATGTTGTAACCGCCGGAACGGAACTCGTGGGTTCCCAGGATGTCCAGACAGGCCGAGATCGTCGTATTGACGCCTTCGATTACCGTTTCGCGCAGGGCGCGATCCATGCGCGCGATTGCGGCATCGCGCGTATCGCCGTATGCGACGACCTTGGCCATCATCGAGTCGTAGTACGGCGGGACGCTGCTGCCCGAACAGATGGCCGTGTCGACGCGAATGCCGGGGCCGCCCGGGAACACGACCTTGGCCAGCGTGCCGGCCTGCGGCGCGAAATTGTTGCGCGAGTCCTCGGCATTGATGCGACATTCGATGGCGTGACCGCGCGCGACCAGGTCGGACTGCGTGTAGCCTAACGTCTCGCCGGCGGCGATCCGAATCTGTTCCTTAACCAAGTCGATGCCGTAGACCATTTCGGTGACCGGATGCTCGACCTGAATCCGCGTGTTCATCTCCATGAAGTACGTGTCGTCGCCGCTGACCAGAAACTCCAGCGTGCCCGCGTTGGAATAGCCGACGTGCTTGCATGCCTTGATGGCCATGTCGTGCAGCGCCTTGCGCGTTTTTGGCGGCAAGTTTGGCGCGGGCGCTTCCTCGATCAATTTTTGATGCGACGGTTTCTGTACCGAACAATCGCGCTCGCCCAGATGCACCACGTTGCCGAACGAGTCGGCAAGGACTTGCACTTCGATGTGGCGCGGATCGACGATCAGCTTTTCCATGTAAAGGCGGCCATCTTTGAACGACGCTTCGGCCTCGGCCGTCGCGCTCGCGTACGCGCGCTCGACGTCTTCGAGCTTCTCGACGACGCGCATGCCCTTGCCGCCGCCGCCGGCGGTGGCCTTGAGCAACACGGGACAACCGATTTTCTTGGCCGCGCGACGCGCTTCGTCGACGGACGCGAGGATGTCGGTTCCGGGCGTCGTGGCCACGCCGGCGTCTTTCATTACCCGTTTGGCGGTGGCCTTATCGCCCATCGCAGCAATCACGTGCGGCTTGGGACCGATGAACGCGATGCCGTGATCGGCGCAGATCGACGCGAAGCGCGCGTTCTCGGATAGAAATCCGTATCCCGGATGGATCGCATCGCACTTGGTAACCAGCGCGGTCGAAATGATGTTGGGAATGTTGAGATAGGAACGCGGAACCGGGCCGGGCCCGACGCAGAACGCTTCGTCGGCCTGACGCACGTGCAGCGAGGTGCGATCGGCTTCTGAGAAGATTGCGACGGTTCGAACGCCCAGCTCCTGGCAGGCGCGATTGATCCGCAGCGCGATCTCGCTGCGGTTGGCGATCAACACTTTCCTAAAAATGGCGGCCTCGATCCATTTCGAAAAGCGGGCGTCCGTAGTCGACCGCGTCGCCATCGGCGCATAGGATCGATACGATTCGGCCGGGGCCGTGCGTGCGAACCGGATTGCGAATGCCCAACGCCTCGACGTAACCCAACTCGCGGTCGCCATCGAGCACGTCGCCCTCGATCGGCGACGGACGCAAAAAATGGAAGATCCCGACGAGGTCGGCACGGACCGTCTCGATATTGACAGCAGCAACGGGCGCGGGTGTTTCGGCTTGAGTTAAGAATTGCGGACCGGCTGCTGCCGGCCGACGAATTTCGAACTCCTCGCCGTCACGCTCGATGCGCAAACGGACCAAATCAGTCTGAACGAACGTTTCGACCAGGTCCCGAACCCGGCCAGCGATTGACCCGTTGAGAGGTGGAGCGTCGGACATGAACGCGGGTCTTTCGGCACCTTGGCCGGGACGCCCCTACCACGGGGCAGAAAGCAAGCCCTATGCCGCTGTTCGTCTACGGAAAAGGCACCGACCTCGGAACGTTTCCCGAACTGCTGACCAAAGCGGGGCTCGACGTCCGCGAAGTCGACTTCGCGCGCTTGGCGAAGTTGGGGGGCATCGCAGCCCTCCAAGGTCAGTCGTGGGCGATCGCCGTCGCGTCTGCCAAGCAAAGCGATGCGCACTGGCTCGAGCAGGACGAGCAAGTCGTCGCGATCCTGCGGCCGCCGCTCGATCGTGCATCGCTGCTGACGGCCGTGCGTACCGCCAAAGCCTACGAGTCGGCCGCGCTGCAGCAGCGCTATGCAGCGGAAAGCAACGACTTACTAGAGATCGCGCGCGCGCTCTCCTCCGAACGCAACCTGCCGGTCCTGCAACAGTTGATCGTGCGCAAGGCGCGCGAACTCACCGGCGCCGACGGCGGCAGCTTGTACGTCGTCGAGGAAGGCGATCACGGCAAACAGCTCCGCTTCAACGTCGCGCAAACGGGGCCGCGCGACCGAGGCGTCTTTCTGGGATCGATTCTGCCGCATTCGACCCACTCGATCGCGGGATACGTCACGCTGACCGGCCAGCCGGTCCGCATCGCCGACGTGTATGCATTGGATGAGGCATTGCCGTACCGCTTCAACGATAGTTTCGATCGCGCCAGCAGTTATCGCACCAAGTCGATGATGTGCGTACCGATGCGTAACGTCAACGGCGATACCGTCGGCGCGATTCAATTGATCAATCGCAAACCGCAATTCGACATACTGCTGTCCTCGCCCGAGCAGACGCTCGACGTGGTCGAACCGTTCGACGATCACGACGAACAGATTCTCCTGGGACTGGCCTCCCAAGCCGCCGTCGCGATGGAAAACGCGCGCCTGGTCGAAGCGATCGAGGACCTGTTCGAAAAGTTCGTGCGGGCCTCGGTCAAAGCGATCGAAGTGCGCGACGCCGCCACCCAGGGCCACTCCGAACGCGTCGCGACTTTGACCGTCGCGCAGGCTGAAGCGATCAACGCGATCGAAACCGGCCCGTTTGCCGGCATGCATTTTTCGCCCGAACACTTGCGTGAAGTGCGCTACGCTTCGCTGCTGCACGACTTCGGCAAGGTCGCGGTTCCCGAATACATCTTCGGCAAAGCCAAGAAGCTGCCCGACGGGCGCTTGGATACCGTTCGCCTGCGCTTCTTGCTGGCGATCGAACAGAGCGCCGGTGACGAGGAGCGCGCGGCATTGCGCGAATTGCTGGAAAAGATTGAAGCTTCCAACGAGCCGTCGGTCCTGGCCAGCCAAGCCGACGCCGCGCTAACCGAGGCGCGCAGCCGCTTGTATCGCGATGGCGTGGACGTCCGCCCGCTCATCGATGACGCCGAGTACCACTTCCTGACCATCCCGCGCGGATCCCTAAGCGACCAAGAGCGCGAGCGGATGCAGGAGCACGTCACCCAATCGTTCTTGTTCTTACGCGAGATCCCGTGGCAGACGACGCCTTGGCCCAACGTCGCGGACTTAGCCTACGGCCATCACGAGCATCTCGACGGCACCGGCTACCCGCGCAAACTCGCCGGCGACGCGATCGTTCCGCAAGTCCGCATGATGACCATCTCCGACGTCTTCGACGCGCTCACGGCCAGCGATCGCCCGTACAAGAAAGCTCTCTCCGCCGAACGGGCGATCGACATCCTCACCAAAGAGTTTGCCCAACGCGGAAAGATCGACGAGCTGCTCCTCGACGTCTTCGTCACCAAAAAAATCTACGAAACGACGTGTGCGGTTTCTTAACCGTATGCCATCAATCGCTCAGAAGTCGTACTTCGGCGCGAACGGCTTCGCTGAGCGTTTTGTATGCCGGGACGAACGCGGCATCGATTTCGGCTAAGGGAACGAGCACGAATGCTCGCTCGTTCAGGTGTTTGTGAGGAATCGTCAATCCGTCTTCGGCGATTTCGATCTTGTCGTAGGTGAGGATGTCGAGGTCGATGATCCGTGCGGTCCAGCGTTCGGCGGACGTGCGTCCCAGGTCGACTTCGATCGATTTCAATGCGGCCAGCAAGATGCGCGGCGGTAATGTGGTCTTAAGCAGGACGACGGCGTTGACGTAGTCGGGCTGATCTTCCACGCCCCACGGCTTGGTGCGATACAAGGACGACGTCTTGGCGACTTTGCCGATTGACGCGAGCGCGTCGATCGCAGCCGCAACGTTAGCGGTCGGGTTGCCCAGGTTCGAACCGATGCCGATATAGGCGCGGTGGATCACGGAAACGCGGCGCGGTAGCGTGGGTTTTCGCGCGCGAGCGTGATCGCGGGGGTCGTGCCGTCTAGAATGTCGGGCTTGGCGATGGTAACTTCGGCGCGAGCGACGCGCGGATCGTCGAAGATCGCTTCCATCAACTCGGCGCACAGGCGTTCCAACAGATAGAACGAGGTCGTCTCGACGATCTCGACCAAACGAACGTGCAGCGCATCGTAGTTGACCGTGTCGCGCAAGTCGTCGCTAGCCGACGGCGCGCGCAGATCGAGTTCGAGCGAGACCTCGAGATCGAAGGCTTGCTTTTCGTCGCGCTCGCCCGGGTTGGCGCCGTGGCGCCCGAAGGCACGAACGTCGCGCAGGGTTATTCGGTCCATCCGCTTGGCCTCCAATCTCGTACGATCGCATCGGCGACGGCCAGCACGTCGCGAGCTTGCGCTACATCATGCACGCGAACCATATCGATCCCTGCTTGAACGGCCAGCGCGGTCGTCGCCGCCGTGCCGAAGAGTCGATCGCCCGGCTCGCGTCCGGTCAGCTTACCGATCGTCGATTTGCGCGAGGCGCCCAGCAGGGTCGGAAAGCCCAATGCCACGATTCGCGGCAACGCGCGCAGCACGGCGATGTTTTGATCGGGGTTCTTGCCAAAGCCGACGCCCGGATCGACGATGACGGACTCGCGCGGCAATCCGCGACGTACGCTGCGCTGCGCCGCTTCGTCCAGAAAGCGCAACACCTCGTCGACCACGTCGCCGTCGTAGTCCGTCCCGAGCTGATTATGCATGATGACGACGGGGGCGCCGCGGTCCACGGCCACCTCAAGCAACGCATCGTCCATGCCCCACACCGAGTTGATCAGATCCGCCCCCGCCGCGCACGCCGCGCGCGCGACCTGCGGCTTATAGGTGTCGATCGACAGCACGGCGTCGGGCAGACGCTCGCGCAACGCCGCGATCACTGGCACGACGCGCGCGATCTCGACGCGTTCGTCGATTCGCACGTAACCGGGACGCGTCGATTCGCCCCCGATGTCGATGACGTCGCTGCCGCGTTGAGCCGCCGCCATCCCGACGGCGACGGCTTGCGCGGTCTCGACGTGACCGTCGCCCGAAAAAGAATCGGGCGTCACGTTGACGATGCCCATCAGGTAGGTTCGTTGGCCCCAGGAAAGACGCGCGTTGGCAAGCCGCAACGCGCCGCGATCAGTGTGCGGCAGAAGCGGCACCCTGTTCGAGCCACCATTCGCGCAGATCGGCGACCACGAACGTCGAGCCGGTCACGACCACGATGTCGTCGTGCGCGGCATTGCGTCGGGCCACGGTCAGCGCTTCGACCGGATCGAGGATCGCGCGGCCCCACGTTCCGAGGTCTTGGGCTAACGAGGCCAAGCGTTGCGGTTTGATCGCGCTACGTCCGGCGGTGTCAAAAGACGTAAAGATAAACGTACCGGGCGCCTCGCGCAACACGCGTAAGATCTCGCGCGCATCTTTGGATTCACCGACCGCGACGACGAAGACGAACCGCCGGTCCCCAAAGTGCTCGAGCAAGCCCCCGACCAAGCTCGCCGCTTTCTCGGGGTTGTGCGCGATGTCGAACACGACGCCCGGGTGGCCCGGGAAATATTCCATGCGTCCGGCTATCGCCACGCCGGCAAGTCCGCGCTCGATCGTCTCGCGCGAGGGGCGCATTGCCGCGGGGAGATGCTCGAGCACACGAATTGCGGTCGCGGCGTTGGTCCGTTGAAATCCGCCCAACAGCGGTATCGAGAGCTCGTAGCGATCGTCGGGGGTTTGCACGGTAAAGTGCTGACCGAAGCGCTCGTTGCCAAGCTTCTCGATCCGCGCGGTATCGAGGACCGAAACGAACGGCGCGCCTTCCCGCGCGCAACGCGCTTCGATGACGGCGCGCGCGCCCGGATCGGCCACCGCCGAAATCATCGGTACGCCCGGTTTAGCGATGCCCGCCTTGTCGGTCGCGATCTCTTCGAGGGTTTCGCCCAAGACATCCATATGGTCGTACCCGATCGTCGTGATCGCGCTGACCAGCGGGACGAGCACGTTGGTACCGTCCAGAGATCCGCCCAAGCCGACTTCGATCACCGCGATGTCGACGTGCTCGCGCGCGAAGTGCACGAACGCCAGCGCCAGCAACGTCTCGTAGTACGACGGCTGCCCGAAGGAGGCGCCGGTGCGTTCGATCGCGGGCATCATTTCGGCGAGCAGCTCGGCAAACCGCTCTTGCGAGACATCGACGCCGTCGATGCGCGCGCGCTCGGTCATCGAGCGCAGGTGCGGCTTGACGTGCAGGCCGGTCCGCTTACCGTCGGCGCTCAACACCGCCGCGAGCATCGTCGAGGTCGAGCCTTTGCCCGAAGTTCCGCCGACGTGGATCGTCGGGTAGGCATTCTGCGGATCGCCCAGCTCAGCCAGCAATCCGCGCATCCGCTCCAAGCGGTAGGGAACGCGCCGCGAGACGCTCTCGTTGATCGTCCCCAGCAGATACTTCTCGGCTTGCGCGAAATCCACGTCAGCCGTCCGTCACGCGATCGGCCAGCAGATCGAGCGCGTGAGGCAGCACCGACACGATCGCGTCGAGCGATTCACCCACGGCTTTAGGGCTGCCGGGCAAGTTCACGATCAGCGTGCGATGACGCACGCCGGCGGTCGCGCGCGACAGCATCGCGGTTTTCACGATCGGAATCGATGCCGCCCGAATCGCCTCCGCTATACCCGGCACTTCGTAGTCGAGAATGGCGGCCGTCGCTTGGGGCGTCCGATCGCGCGGACTCAAGCCGGTGCCCCCACTGGTCAACACCAAATCGGCGGCGTTGCGATCGCACAGATCGATCAACAGTGCCTGCAGCGCTCCGGCGTCGTCGGGAAGGACTTCTTGCGCGACGATCGCGTAACCGGCACCCAAGCGCTCCTTCATGACCGGAATACATCCGTCAGACCGATCGCCGGTTGCCGCTCGATCCGACAAGACGACCAATGCGACGCGATTCATTGCGGCACGCGCCAATGGCCGCTCTTGCCGCCGCTCTTTTCCAGCAGTCGGATGGATTCGATAACGATCCCTTTGTCGACAGCTTTGGTCATGTCGTAAACGGTCAGCGCCGCGATCGTTGCGGCGACCATCGCTTCCATTTCGACGCCGGTTGCGCCGAACGTTCGCGCGGATGCGTTCACGCACAGCACGTCATCCTCCCACGCAAAGGTCACCTCGAGGTGCGCGAGGGGCACAGGATGGGCCAGGGGGATCAGCTCGGCCGTGCGTTTGGCCGCCATAATCCCGGCTATCTGCGCGGTCACGAACGCGTCGCCCTTGGGAACCGTCGCTTGCTGCAGCGCCTGACGGGCAGACGAACTCATGCGCAAACGCGCTTGGGCGCGAGCGAGTCGGTCGGTCGGCGTTTTGGCCGAGACGTCCACCATAAAAACGGTGCCGTCTTGCGCAATATGTGTGGGTTTAGACACGATAAGAGATAATTGGCGTAGGCGATGACGATATTCCAGGGCCCGGACCGCGATCCTCGGGCCGGCGGCGATCGGGCGATGGGCAACCCCGCCGGCTGTTGTCACGCCCCATGCGGTTCGCAAGCGCCGCTAGTGCGTGGGTTTGGCGTTGCCCATTCTTGCCCAGAGGAGGCTGAGCACTGCGAGCACGGCGTAGAGAATCGCGTGTTTGAGATGGCGGGTTCCGTCGAAACCTAGGACGTGTGAGAAACTTGCTATGCCGGTGATGGCGAGAATCGCGGCGGCGATGAAGACGAGTGCTAGGATCAGAGCGAGTGTTTTCACTTGATAACTCCAAAATGGTTGAGGGTGAGACAGAGCGCCCCGAACAGCAGGCAGTACCAGCCGAACGGCCGCAGGTTGTTGGATTTGAAGTAGCGCGTAAGGAATGCGACCGACGCGTACGCGGCGATCGCGGCCAGTACGCCCCCGTAAATCGATTGCAGCAAGACGAGATGCGCGGAGGGCGTCAGCAGGTCGGGAATTTTGAGGACGTTGGCCGCCAGAATCACCGGCGTTGCCAACATGAACGAATAACGCGCGGCATCCTCGTGATTCAGATCGCAGAGCAGACCCGCTACCATCGATGCTCCCGAACGCGAGATGCCCGGCATGAGTGCCAACGACTCGCCAAAACCGACGACGATCGACTGCGCCCACGTAAGCCGCTCGAGCGGTTTGTCGGCGCGGTGCAGATCGGCACGCTGTCGCGCGCGCAACGCCTCGCCCGCAAACATCACCCCGCCGTTGACCATCAGGAAGATCGCCGCCGGCGCGACGGCGCCTAACGACGCTTGAACGGGCTTTTCCAACAGCGCGCCGAGGATCCCGACGGGAATGGTCGCCACGATCAAGAGCCACCCGATGCGCTCGTCGCGGTCGTCGCTAAAGCGGCCACGAGCGATGCTGCGCAGGACCGCGCCGACAACCGCCGCCCAATCGCGCCAATAGAAGACTAGGAGCGCGAGCGCAGTGCCCAGGTGCAATACCACGACAAACGCCAAAAAGGTCGGCGCCGCGCGGTCGATCTGCCAGCGTAATAGCGCCGGCACCAGGATCGTATGACCCAGACTCGACACGGGAAAAAGCTCGCTGATTCCCTGCAGGAGCGCTAGAATGGTTGCTTTTCCTTC
>DATKGB010000104.1:0-14773 GCA_035544315.1 Verrucomicrobiia bacterium | reverse complement strand
GGGGGACGCGTCCTTTTTATTGTCCGTTGGAGCCACAGGATCGTGGCGCAACCGCCCGCCGCCGAAGGCGGTGCGGATGCAGCGCGGAGCGCACCGGAGTGCATACCAGTTGGCACACACCGAGTGTAAGGTTGGCCTAATGAAGCGCATCGAGCGGGTCCGCCTCTATCCTGCGAATCACCAGCGTGCTCGGCTAGTCTTTGCGCTAGACGTGACCCGGCAGCTTTTCAACGCACTCTTGCAACAGCGCCGCGATGCGTATAGATCGCGCGGCATCTCGGTCACAACGAAGATGCAGTACGCCGAGTTGACCGGGCTGCGCAAGGATGATGCTCGGATCGCTGCCGTTTATCGCGAGTGCGAAGATGCCGTGCTGCACCGCCTGGATTTAGCCATGCAGGCGTTCTTTCGACGCGTCAAGCGTGGTGAGAAACCGGGCTACCCGCGCTTCAAAGGCCGCGACCGCTGGCATCAGATCGAGTTTCCGCACGGCGGCCGCGCGCTCAAATTCAACACCGACCAATCGAAGGTCAAGATTCCCGGCGTTGGAAGCATACGACTGCGAAAAGGGCGCGACATTCCGGTGTTTGGGCGGGCGTGGATCACGCGGTGCGGCTGCCATTGGTACGCCAGCTTTGAGTGCGAGCGGGCGGTCGTGGAAACCCCGCGCCGCGATGATGTGCTCGGGATTGACCGCGGCGTCCACGTGCTGGCTGCCACGAGCGAAAGTTCGCTCGTGCGTAATCCACGCTTTTTGAAGAGGGCACGGCTGCGCGTGGAGCGATTGCAGCGTACCGTTTCTCGCAGAAAGCGCGGCGGCAAGAATCGCAAGCGCGCCATTCGACTCCTGGCGCGTGCGCACGAGTGCGTTTCACATGCGCGGCGCGATTCGATGCACAAGATTGCCCGCGCGCTTGTCAGCGCCGCGCCAACGGTGATCGCGATGGAGGCGCTCCAGCTCAAAAACATGACGTGCAGCGCCAAAGGCACGGTCGGGGCACCCGGCGTGCATGTACGGCAAAAGGCCGGGCTGAACAAGGCGTTGTTGGATTCAAGTTTTGGGTTACTGCAGCAGATGATTGCAAGCAAAGCGGAAGAAGCTGGCATTGCGGTCGTTGCGGTGGACCCGCGTTATTCGTCGCAAGAATGTTCGCGTTGCGGACAGATTGCGGCGGAGAGCCGACGAGAAAGGCGCTACGCGTGCATCAGGTGTGGATTTAGCGTCCACGCGGATGTCAATGCGGCGCTGGTGATTCGGAGGCGGGCCGAGTTGCGGCCTGCAGGGAGAGGCGCTTCATCGGAAGACCTCGGCGATCTGCGAAGTGTGCCAACTGTGGGCGCGGAGCCCGCTCGGTGCAACCAGGATGTTGCAGCGTAGGTGCGTTCAGCGAAGTAGCGATCCAGAGTGTCGTCGCGGCATGGATTTGCTGGACCGCCTGCTAATGTCAGTAGCGATGAAACCGTACGTTGCGCTGCTGCTAACAATCGCTCTCAATGCCTGCGGGGGAGGAGCTAGCGCGGGCTCGGTTGGTGCCCCACCTTCGGGGCCGCTGATCGTTACGCCCACGGCCACTCCGACCGCGCCCACGGGATCGGTGCCGATCGTTAGCGGCTGTCAAATCTTTCCGTCAGACAATCCTTGGAACACCGACATCTCAAACTATCCACTCGATCCGAATTCTGCGATCTACATCAACACTATTCTCAATGATGGAAGCGGTCAAACGAATTTGCATCCGGATTTTGGTCAGGACCCGACGTACGGAATTCCGTTCGTTATCGTCCCCCAGAATCAGCCGACGGTTCCCGTAACCTTTACGTACGCGGACCAAAGCGACCCCGGGCCATATCCGATTCCGCCCAACGTGCCGATCGAAGGTGGCCCGAGCGCGTCGGGCGATCGCCACGTCCTAGTATTGCAGCAAGGGACGTGTAGCCTGTACGAAATGTGGGACTCGCAGCCGGTCGGCGGTGGAACGAGCTGGACCGCCGGCTCGGGGGCGCTCTTCAATTTGAACTCGAACGCCTTGCGGCGCGACGGTTGGACGTCCGCCGACGCAGCCGGCTTGCCGATATTTCCCGCGCTTGTGAAGTGTCAGGAAGTCGCTGCTGGATCGATCGACCATGCGTTGCGCGTCTCGTTCCAAAACAGCCAATCTGGTTTCATTCATCCGGCAACCCACGACGCCGGCACGAACAATCCGTATTATCCGCCGATGGGCCTGCGTCTGCGACTCAAGAGTAACTATGATATCTCCGGGTTCACCGGAGCATCCAAGATCATCCTGACCGCGATGAAAACCTATGGGATGTTCGTGGCGGACAACGGTTCGGATTGGTACTTCCAAGGCGAGGGCACCGGAAACAATCCGTCGTCGTGCTGGAACGACGACGACCTCAACCAACTCAAATCCGTGCCCGGATCCGCCTTCGAAGTCGTCGAGACGGGACAAATTCTTCACTAGTCCGGTCAGCGGGATGTACTGCGGCCTATAGTCCGTAGCGTTTGAGCGACGGCCACATTTGTGCGAGCGGTTCGCGCGGGCCGGTCAACAGATAGATCGGGAGCGGGCCTTCGAGCGTCCAGCGATCGTCGTTACGGTAGACCGCAACTTGGCGGACGGAGCGATACAACTTCACCCACAGGTGGTAATTGGAGGCACCCACGGCGATCATCTGGTCTCCGGTGTAATCGCGCGGCCCCCAAAGCCAATAGTTCTCGTGCCCGCTGATCGCCGCCGGAAGGCCATACTCCGGGCCATACAAATCGATCGCGCCGGCTAGGCCGTAGGTGTCGGCAAAGATCGCGGTGTCGCTGCGCTGGCTCTGCGGTACCGTGCGATAGACTCCGGCTACCATCGCGGTTGTTTCGCGCCAGCCGATCTCGTCGGCGAAGAGCGGATGCATCAGCAGCAATCGACCGCTGGGGCCGATCTTGCGAATCCCCAAGGCGGCAGCGTACTGATTGAAGGCTGGCAGCGGCAGCAGCGGCAACATGAAGGGCACGACGATCGCGGCGACGGCTCCGAGTGCCAGCGCGAGCGGAATCCGCCAGCGCACTGCTCGTTCGAGGGCGGCTGCGATCGCGACGGCGCCGGCGGCATCCAGAATCGGGTAGTAGCCGACCATGTAATATGGCCGCGCGACCAACCAAATCATGGTGACGAAGAGCAGCGCGTAGGCCAATGCCAAGTAGCGAAACGGCGTCGCAGCACGATTGAAGCCGAGCCAGATCAAACCCCAGATCCACACGACCGCGAGAATCGGATTCTGGTAGACGATTTGCATCGCCGTGAAGAGCCCCGCGTTGATCCAGCGCTGCGACGATTCGTCGTTCAGGCCGGTGGTCAAACCGTTGCGATTGAGGGCATCGGCGTGAAGCACTTGCAGGATCGGAAACCCGTGCTGCCACTCCCAGATCGCGTTGGGCAGGAGCAACGCCACGCAAACGGCGGCCCCTGCGATCAGCCACCCGGTGGCCAGCGCGCGCCTTCGACGCGTTAACACCAGTGCGAGGCCAAGGGCGAACGCTTCGAACTCGATCGAATACTTGCAATACAGCGCGAAGGCGGCGATGATTCCCAATCCGAGAAACCATCGCGGATCGGCGCCCTTGACGATGCGAATGGTCAGATAGGCGAAGAACGTCCAGGTGACCGACTCGAACGATGAGGTCGACAACGCGGAGGCCAGGATGGAACTTCCCGGAGCGAGGGCGATCGCCAGCGCCGCTAGGGTTTGTGCGTAGCCCTTTCCGCCCAATTCGCGGACGATGAGGGCGCCGCCCAAGATCGTCGCGCCCGACGCCAGCACGGCAAAGAAGCGCACCGCCCAACCGGCAAACCCAAACGGCGCGGCGAGCGACACCAGAAACGGCACCAACGGCGGCTGATCGACGTAGCCCCAGGCGAGATGACGCGCGCAATCGATGAAGTAAAACTCGTCGCGATACAATCCGTAGTTGTTGGAGAGCGCGAGGTGCAACGCCGTCGCGACGGCCGCTACCGCGAGCGCGCCGCGCGAAATCTTCACGCCGCCGTTCGTACCCGCAACGTGCTGACGTAAAGTTGCGCGATCGACAGTCCCGCCAGCCCGCTGTAGGCGATCGCACCGAAGAGAAACGTCGTGTCCCACCACGTGCCGCCGAACAGCGGCACCGCGAGCGCGTAATATGCGCCGTAGAATGCCATCGGTACGAACAAGCCCAAGAGCCGCAGCGGGCCGGGTCGCTCGGGACAGGGGTTCCAACGTGCGGCGATGACCTCGGCTACGAAACCGGCGATCGCCGATGCCAGCGTGACCAAGATCAACTCGGACGGCGTGCGCGCAAAACTCATCGAGATCAAAAGCTTCTCAAGAAGGACGAAGATCAGCAGCGCGCCCGCACGCAGGCGCAGGTTCACGACCAGATAGAGCGTCGACGCGATCAAGATCAGCGTCTGCCAAATCACGACCAACGAGCCGAAGATGTGTTTGTAGAAAGCGATCACCAGCAACGTCAGTTGATCTTCGCTAAAAGCTCCCGGGCTGGCGGGTGCGTCTTTGAGCAGCGATTCGTTGTAGAAATCGAATTGCGTGACGAACAAAATCGTGCCGGTCACGACGGCCATTCCCAAGAGCGCGGGCAACTGGCCGACCAGCGTTGCGGGTTTTCGAATGATGGCCGATCGCACCGGGCCGGCAAAAACAAAGAAGATCGCGCCGATCAGGATCATGTGCGTCGGGCTGACCAGCGTGTCTATTCCTTGCTAGAGCCCGAAACGCAGGTGCCACAGCAAGTCGAGGACGCCGCCCAGAACGCCGACGGGCGCGGCAACGAGGATCTGTTGGTAACCTTCGGGCAGCGAGCACAGGAACGGATAGCCTTGGCGGACATTGCGGAACGACGTTATCGCAAAGACCAGCGCTGCAAACGCACCGCCGCTGTAGACCAGTGCGTGCCACGGCGTAAAGAACGTCTCTAGCGGTTCGGTCAGGTGGGCGCGCCCGTCAACGTAAAGGCCGGCGATCACCCAGATTCCGGCGATGGCCACGAGCCAATCCAGCAGCAGGCTCGGGGCGGGGCGATCGCGCAAAGTAGTCAAGGTCAACGGAGGTGCTAGGCATTTCGAATCGATTCCTGCCCCTGATCGCACTGTGCGCGTTCGCAACGTCGTGCACGCCGCCGATCTCGACGCAACTGCCGTCGATGATGACGGTATCTGCGACGCGCCCGACCGACTGGCCGCTCGCGCCGGTTGCAGCGGCCGACGCGGCGCCCGCGATCGCGCGGATTTGGATGTCGACGCTCCAGCTGCATCAGGGCGAGTCGTTCGACAGCGCGATTCTTACCAGTACCAACGTAGCATCGGTTGAAGTGCGAACGGCGTCGTTCTCGATCGACGTCCCGCGTACGTCGTTCGGGCACTTCGCATTTCATCTCAAAGCGATCGTCCTGCCGTCGTTCATCAAACACACCTACGTGCTGTGGATCATCGCGCGAAATACCGCGGGGACACAAGACCGGCAGACGGCGTATCTCGATGTCGGCGACTGACGGCTTGCTCGAGGAGCGCCGCGGCGCGGTGCTCTGCCTTACCTTCGATCGACCCGAACGCAAGAACCCGTTGACGTTTGAAATCTATGCCGCGTTGCGCGAGCGCTTTCGCAAGCTTGCCCACGATCGCGACGTTAAAGCGATCGTCATGAGCGGCGCGGGCGACAATTTCTGCTCGGGTGGGGACGTTCGCGAAATCATCGGGCCGCTCACGACCCAGACGCCCGCCGAACTGCTGGCCTTTACGCAGATGACCGGCGACGTCGTCAAGGCGATGCGCGCGTGTCCGCAACCGATCGTCGCGGCCGTCGACGGCGTCTGCGCCGGCGCCGGTGCGATCTTAGCGATGGCATCGGATCTGCGCTATGGCACCGCTCGTTCCAAGGTCGCGTTTCTGTTCATGCGCGTAGGGTTGTCGGGTGCGGATATGGGGTCGTGCTCGATGCTGCCGCGGATTATCGGGCTGGGGCGCGCCGCCGAACTGTTCTATACCGGGCGCGCGCTGCCCGGAGAAGAAGCGTTGGCGTGGGGATTCTACAATGCAATCTGCGCGCCGCGCGACGTCCTGGCGCACGCTCAGGTCGTCGCTAAGGCGCTGGCCGACGGTCCGACGCTCGCCCACGCCACGACCAAGAAGATGCTCCACGAAGAATGGACGATGAATCTCGATGACGCCATCGACGCCGAAGCCCGCGCGCAGGCCGAATGCATGCGTAGCGCCGATTTCCGGCGCGCGTACGAGGCGTTTGCAGCCAAGCGCGCTCCCGGGTTCGAGGGAAACTAAGGTGCGCGACGCGTCGTTCCTCACGTGGCCGTTTTTCAGCCAGGAACATCGAGCCTTCGCCCGCGAGCTGCAAGCGTGGGCGGTCGCTCAGCCCGACGACCATCACGCGGACCCCGATGGCAGCGTCCGCGCCTGGGTACGCGCGCTCGGAAAAGCCGGATACCTGCAGCATGTTGTTCCTCACGGCGATGCGCCCTTAGACGTCAGAACGCTCTGCCTGGCGCGGGAAACCCTGGCCTATACCAGCGCGCTGGGCGATTTCGCATTTGCGATGCAAGGCTTGGGCAGCGGACCGATCTCACTGTTCGGCGACGCCGCGCTCAAAGAACGGTATCTTCCTAAGGTAGCGAGCGGCGACACGATCGCCGCGTTCGCGTTGTCCGAACGCGAAGCCGGCTCGGATGTCGGCGCGATGAGCACAAAAGCGGCGCGCGACGGCGACGACTATATCTTGACCGGTCAGAAGACGTGGATATCCAACGCCGGCATCGCCGACTTCTACGTGGTGTTCGCGCGCACGGGCGAGAGCGGTTCGCGCGGTCTCTCTGCCTTCGTCGTCGATGCGTCCGCGCTCGGCCTCAACGTTACCGAGCGCATCGAGACGATCTCGCCGCATCCGCTTGGCAGCCTCGTCTTGGATAGCGTTCGGATCCCCGTCGGAGCGCGTCTGGGTGCCCAAGGAGAAGGATTCAAGATCGCGATGGCAACGCTGGACGTCTTTCGCAGCACGGTCGGCGCCGCCGCGCTGGGGCTTGCGCGGCGCGCGTTCGACGAAACCGTCGCCCACGTGAAAACGCGCGAGCTGTTCGGATCGCCGCTGGCCGCATTGCAGATGACCCAAGCCGCGATTGCCGACATGGCCGCCGACATCGACGCCAGCGCGCTGCTGGTCTACCGCGCGGCCTGGACCAAAGATAACGGGGCCGTTCGCGTGACGCGCGAAGCCGCCATGGCCAAGTGGTTCGCGACCGAAGCGGCGGCGCGAGTCGCCGATCGCGCCGTCCAACTGTTCGGCGGACGTGGTGTCACCCGCGGTGAGGTCGTCGAGCGGATCTATCGCGACGTGCGCGCGATGCGTATCTACGAAGGGGCCAGCGAAGTGCAGCAAGTCGTCATCGCGCGTCAAACGTTGGGAGACTAGCGGACGAGATGCGTTGGAGCGGCCACGTCGACACGTTTGCCCAGGATCGGCTTCCGCCGCCCGAAGCGATGCCCGAATTACTCTTCGATCTTCCGGAGTTGCACTACCCCGATCGCATCAATGCCGCCGATTGGTTGCTCGATCGGCACGTTCGCTCCGGCAACGGCGCACGCCGCTGCATCGTCGCGCCCGAGGTGGCGTGGAGCTATGCCGATCTGCAAGCCAAAGCCAACCGGATCGCGCACGTTCTCGTCGAGGATCTGGGCGTGCGCGCCGGCGATCGCGTGCTGCTGCGCGCGCCCAATACGCCGATGATGGCTGCCTGCTGGTTTGCGGTGATCAAGGCCGGCGCGGTGGCGGTGGCGACCATGCCGCTCTACCGTGCGGGCGAGCTGCGCAACATTATCGAGAAGACCGCACTGCGCGTCGCGCTGTGCGACGTTCGTTTGGCCGACGAGCTCGTCGCCGCCTGCGATGGCCACGACGTTCGAATCGTACACTTTCAAACCGACGCCTCGGACGGCCTCGAAGCACGGATGCGCGACAAGCCAGCGCACTTCGACAATGTCGACACTGCCGCGCAAGACGTCGCGCTGATCGGCTTTACCTCCGGAACCAGCGGTACGCCCAAGGCCGCGATGCACTACCATCGCGACCTGCTGGCGATCTGCCACACATTTTCCGATCGCGTCTTGGCGCCGGGCAGCGACGATCTGTTTTGCGGCAGTCCGCCGCTGGCGTTTACGTTTGGTTTAGGGGGCCTGTTGATCTTTCCATTGCACGCCGGCGCGGCCACGTTGCTCCTGGAAAAGGCCGGACCCACGGAACTGCTGGAGGCGGTTGCTCAGTTTGGGGTCAGCGTGCTTTTTACCGCGCCGATCGCGTATCGCGCGATGACGGGCATGGCCGATCGGTACGATATTACGACCTTGCGAAAATGCGTCTCTGCCGGCGAGACGCTGCCTAAACCCGTATGGGAAGGTTGGAATGCCAAGACGGGGCTGAAGATCATCGACGGCATCGGCAGCACCGAGATGCTGCACGTCTTTATTGCTTCGGATGAAGCGACGATGCGCCCCGGTTCGACCGGGCGACCCGTTCCCGGCTACGTCGCGCAGATCCACGACGACGACGGTCGCATCGTACCACCCGGGACGATCGGCCAACTCGCGGTCAAAGGCCCAACCGGATGTAAATATCTCGACGACGAGCGCCAAGTGACCTACGTGCGCAACGGGTGGAACTATCCGGGCGACGCCTATCGCATGGACGAGGACGGCTACTTCTGGTACGTCGCGCGCACCGACGACATGATCGTTTCGGCCGGCTACAACATCTCGGGCCCTGAAGTGGAACAAGCGCTCATCGCGCACGCCCAAGTCAAAGAGTGCGCCGTGGTTGCCAAGGCCGACCCGGCGCACGACACCCACATCGTTAAGGCGTTCGTCGTTCTCGAATCTGGCGCTGCCGGGGACGAGACCAAGCGTCTGGAGCTCGTGGAGTTCTGCAAAGCTCGAATCGCCCCGTTTAAAGCCCCGCGAGAAATCGAATTCGTGGACGGGCTGCCGCGAACGCAAACCGGCAAAGTCCAACGCTTCAAATTGCGCGAGACGTAAGCCCGACGACCCAACCCGTTACGGCAGGATCGCCGTCGCTTCGATTTCGACGCGAGCTCGGTCTTCGAGCAGGCTCCTCACTTCGACCAGCGTCATGGCCGGAAAGTGGGTGCCGAGCAACTCGCGATAGACTGCGCCCAGTGTTTGCGACGCGTTGAGATACGCGCGTTTATCGGTGACGTACCAGGTCATGCGCACGATGTGCTCGGCGTCCCCGCCCGCCGCTCGCACGACCGCCAAGACGTTGCGTAGTGATTGGGCCGCCTGCGCGGTGAAATCGTCGGCGACGATCTCGCCTTGCTCGTTCCAGCCGATCTGTCCCGCGATCGCCAGGAAGCGGCCCGTCGCGATGATGCCGTTGCTATAGCCTTTGGGCGACGGCCAGCCGTGTGGTTGTACGATGATCACGCGTAATCTCCGATCGTAGTGGCATCGACACCCGGGTCGACCTTTGCCGCGCCAAGGAGCCAAGTCAGTAGTGCCGCGATGCCGATGTTGAGCAGCAGTGCGTAGAATGCGACGAATCCAGTCAAACTAAATCCGAAGACGTGCAGCGGGAACTCGATGACGATTTTTCCGGTAGCGATGTTGGAGAAGCCCATCACCGTCGCAGCGGTCATACCGCAGAGCCAGCCGATCAACAAGGCTTTGGGATGAAACCAGCGCGTGTAGAGTCCGAAAATCAGCGCCGGGAAAATCTGCAGCATCCACGAGCCGCCCAGCAGTTGGAAGTCGATTGCATATTGCACCTTGACGAACGCCACGAAGAGCAGCGCGAGCGCGCACATCGCTAGGCACAGGAACTTGGCAGCGCGCGTCAGCGTGTGCGAGCGCTCCGGCGAGAAGTGCCTAAAGATATTGCTGGCAAAGAGATTGGCGGCGCCGATGGCCATGATCGCCGCGGGAACCAGCGCGCCGATGACGATCGCGGCGTAGGCAACCCCGGCGAACCAATCGGGGAAGAAGCGGGCGAACAGCATCGGTACGATCGCATTGGTATCTTTGGTGGCGATTCCGGCCGCGATCGCGCAGTAACCCAGGAGGGCCAGCAAGCCGAGCAGGACCGAGTAGGCCGGCAGTAGAGCCGCGTTGCGCTGAATCACCTGTTTGCTCTTGGCTGCTAGAATGCTGGTGATGGAGTGTGGATAGATGAACAGCGAGAGCGACGAAGCCAACGCGGTTGTGGCGTACGCGAAATACATCTGCGGCGTCAGCAGCACCGCGCCCGGCGTAGGACGGTGTGCGAGAACCGGTCCGACCGCGCGAAAAATGTGCGCCCAGCCGCCCAGTTTGGCCGGGATCACGATGATTGCGGCGATCACCGTCAGGTAGATCAGCGTATCTTTGACGAATGCGATCATCGCCGGCGCGCGCAAGCCGCTGGTGTACGTATACGCGCCCAGCACGACGAACGCAACGGCTAGCGCCACTACGCCGCCGCCCGCGCCAAAGATGCCGCCGATTTGCAAGAAGACGGTCTTCATTCCCACCAGTTGCAAGGCGATGTATGGCATCGCGGCCAGGACGCCGGTGACCGCGACGGCGATCTCAAGGGTCCGATCGCCGTAACGATCCCGCACGAAATCGGCGGTGGTAATGTACCCACGCTTCTTGGCCACCGTCCAAAAGCGCGCCAGCAAGACGTACACGATCGGATAGGCGATGGTCGCATACGGCACGGCAAAGAATCCGAACGCGCCCACGCCGTAGACCAGTGCCGGCACCGCGACGAACGTATAGGCCGTGTACAAGTCGCCGCCGAGCAGGAACCACGAGACGAGCGTTCCGAACCGGCGGCCGCCGAGCGCCCATTCGTCGAAGGACTTGAGGTTGGCGTGCCCCCAGCGCGAGGCGACAAAGCCGAGCACCGTGACGCCTACCACCAGGGCGACGAAGATGAGCGTGCCGCTAGACATCGCTGCGCTCGCGCGTCATCAAGAATACCAGCCCGAGAATGGCCGAGGTGACGATGACCCAGAGCAGTTGGTACCAATAGAAGAACGGCAGCCCAAAGAGCGCGGGATCGGCGTGATTGTAGAACGGCGGCCAGAGCGTCCCAACAAACGGCGCCAGAAGAAGCCAGTACCACGCTCGCTTGGTCTTCATGCGGCCCGCTTCGCGCGCCGGCGTTGCGTTCCTCGCGCCGTCACGGCCCTTAGCGCTCGACGCCCAGCGTACGCGAGGTCCACAACGACACGTTTCCTAAGAGATTGGCGACGATCATGCCGCCCAGGCACAGCGCCGCGCCGAGCAACTGATAGCCGCCGATGTGCGCGCCCAGCAGCGGGATCGAAATGAGACCGGCGACGACCGGCGTCAGGTAGGAGAACAGCGACACGCGCGCGGCGCCGATCTTGGTGATACCCCAACTCCACACCGGATAGGTCAGCACGATCGGAAAGAACACCGCATAGGCAAAGATCGCCCACGTCTGCCACGGAACGCGTGCGAAGTCCGTATGGACGATTGCCGGGATACCGCTGGGCACGATCATCACCGCGCCGATGCACATCGTGATCGCCAGCAGGCTCAACGGCGTGTACCGACCCAGCAGCCGTGCCGAGACGACGTTGTAGATCGCAAAGATCGCCGCGCCCAGCAGCGTGAGCGCGTCCCCGACGCGGAACGTCGCGCGCCCCGAGAACAGGCCTTCAAAAATCGCGATGCCGACCAACGCGACCACTGCGCCGCTCCAACGGCCGCCGCGCACGCGTTCGTGTCCGGAAATCGCGACGATCGCCAGCGTAAACAGCGGCGCGAAACTTCCCAGCAACGCCGAAGCGAACGCGCTGGTATTGGCCAGTCCGACCACCCAACAATATTGATAGAGCCCGTAGCCGCAGGCACTGCACAGGATCAGCAGCGGAAGATCGCGCTTTTCGATGTGGATGCGCTCGCCGGCCAGCCACACCAGCAAGATCGCTAGCGGCGGCATCACCAAAAACCGCAAAGACAGGAACGCCAACGGGTTCAGATAGCCGATGGCGATTTTGACCAAGACGGTGTTGAGTCCCCAGCAGCAGATGACGTAGAGCAGGCCGAGGATCACGGGCAGGCGCGGCACGGAGCTTCGGGTTCGCTGGAAAGGAAGTAGGCGCCCGCCGTTGCGTCGAAGGCAACCCAAGCGAGGTATTCACTACAACTGTCAGGAGGCGAGATGGCCAGTCAGGTTCCCACCCCTACCGATACGCCGTTCGGGATGCAAGCCAGCGTCGCTGCCGGGCTTGCGTATGTTTTTGGGATCGTCGGGGGCATCGTCATGCTCGTCGGCGGCGGCACCAATCAATTCGTCAAGTGGGCGGCCGCGCAATCGATCGTAATCTTCGTCGTGTTCTACGTGATCCAATTCGTGCTTGGATTTTTCCTCTTCTCAATGTGGTCGATAATTTGGCCGCTCTTGAGCTTGGTTCGACTCGTCTGGTTTGCCGTCGTGTTGTGGACCGCCATTTCCGCATTCATGGGCAAAGAAGTACGCGTCCCGGTTATCGCCGATCTCACCACGCGATTCTTTCCGCAGAAGGCCTAACTCACGGATCCCAGGCGGTGGTGTTGGAGCCGCCGTCGTCCCAGCCTCGCGATTGCCAGGCGTTGGCGTCGGTCGAAGCTCCCGTCGTTGCGTTGACATAACGCACGTTAACGACGGTAGCCGGTAGACCGGCGTCATCGCCCGTGCTGGCCCCCGATGCGACCGCTTCATCGGTCGCATCGCGCGTACCGACCAACGCGGCGTACGGCGGCACGCGCAACGTGCGAAACAACGCATAGCGCTCGCGCCGCGCGAAGATCTCACCCGACGCGCCGGTAACGGTGACGTGAATCGCTACGGCGATGCGCCCTTCGGCGATCGCGTCATTCTCTTGCACGTTGCTCGCACAGCGCGGCGCGCAGGATGCCGGGTCTTCGACGAGGTCGCCGACCGGGGACGCCGTCGTCGCCAGAATCGTATTGCCGATCGACAGCGCGCACCCGCCGGCGGTCGCGACCGCACACGTCGTCGGCTGCGGCGTCGGCGCGATCGTGACCGTCCGCGGATCTGCGCCGCCCGCAATCGCGGTCGCGAGCTCCGTCTTGACCTCGGCAAGGTCATCGGCGAACGCATCGTCGGCAGCCTGTGCGGCGGTGCGATGCACGGCTGCACGTCCGAGTGCCGCGCAGGCTTGGACGATCGTCATCGCGAGCATCGCGATCAGCGCAACGACGACGACCGTGCGCAGCAGCATTACGGGGCACCGGTAGGCGCCGGCACGGCGATCCCCGGTGCGACCGTCGACCCGGGCTGGGGAGCGCGCGCGGCAACCGTCGCGGCGGCGGTGCTGCTTTCCGCGCCATCGGTCGATGCCGCCATGACGGAGATGTCCAGGATCGCGCCGATCGCCGTGACGCTCAGCTTGAGCGTCGCCGGGAACGGCGTCGCGCCCGGCAGCGGAATCGTGGTAGCGATCGCGTTAGGGACGAGCGTCGAGCCGTCATATTTTGCGATGTCGGTGGCGACGGCGAGTTCGCGCCGGGCGGTTTGAGCCAGGGCGGCACTGCGAGCATCAGAAGCGAGCCGATGGAGCGCCGGCGCCGCAACCGCTAGCGCACCACCGATGGCCAGCGTCGCGATCGCCGCCGCGACGATGGCTTCAGCCAGCGATGTTCCGCGTTGATCGTTGAGCCTCACGCCGTCGTGAGTGCCCGCGCAGAGCCAAGAGCGGACGTTCGAAGGCATAGGTAAACAGCGCCGCCTGCGCGGTTGTCGCCGCAATCGCGATCCAGGTGTAGGCGTTCTGCCAATCCGGGTCGTCGTGCGGATCGCCCGTCGCGGCCGGCGGGAGATGATGCCACAACAACTCGCGCGCGATCAGTTGGTGGTAGAGATACAAGTTGTAAGAAATCGTCGCAAAGAAGGTCAGCACCGGATTGGCGATGATGCGGCCCCACCACTGCGAACCCGTCAGCGACCCCAGCGCGATCACACCAAACGCCAGCCCGAGCAACGTGCGGTTCTCGATCTGCCATACTCCGGCCCATTGATCGTGCCCGCGGAACGCGTACAAGTTTTGCAAGAGGCGCCACAAGCACGCAAAGCCGCCGACTGCCGCTAGCGTCGCCACCGCGCGGCGCCGTGCGTTCTGCGCCAACGCGCTGCCCCACCGAACGTAGACATAGCAGACGGCCATACCGCATGCGAAGATGTCGACGTAGCCGGGCAGATTCTCTTCCCACGACGCGAAGCGCGCGTGATAACAGCACGCCGCCAGTTCGTTGCGCCAAAGCAGCGCGGTGAAAACCATCGCCGCCAACGTCACCCACGGCGCGCGCCGGAAGCACCACCACAGCAGCGGGAAGATCGCATAAAATTCGACTTCGACCGCCAGCGTCCAGAGGACGCCGTTGATCGATCCGAACGATTGCGTAAACCACGTGTGGACGAACAGCAGATGCACGACGACGTCCTGGAGCGGCGATGCCGCGCCCCGTTGGGTGGCGGCGTATCCGATGGAATAAGCGATCGCGATCGAGAGGGCGTAAGACGGAAAGATCTTGATGAAGCGGCGCCACGCAAATTCGCGCCACGACGGTCGTGCGGCCCCGCCCCATTGCCAACGCGCGAACGGATAGGTGATCACAAAACCGCTCAGAAAGAAGAACAGCGGGACGCCGACAAAGCCGGTCTCGGGAAGAAACTCGAGCCACGACGGCGCGCCCTCTCC
>DATKGB010000103.1:0-15871 GCA_035544315.1 Verrucomicrobiia bacterium | reverse complement strand
GTGAAGCCTGCCCGGCCGCCGGGGGCTTGTCGGGGCACCGCGAAGCCGAGTATATTAAAAATATCATAGCGCCGATTCTGGAGCACTGACACGATGAGCGAGTACCTTGCCCCCCTGCGCGACATGCAGTTTGTCTTACGCGAGCTGGCCGGCATCGACGATGTTGCCAAATTGCCGGGGTACCAAGACGCCGCCGAGGTCGTCGATTCGATTCTCGAAGAAGCCGCAGCCTTTGCCGGCGGCGTTCTCAGCCCGCTCAATCGCATCGGCGACAAGGAAGGCTGCACCTGGAAAGACGGCAACGTCACCACGCCGACCGGCTTCAAAGAAGCCTACAAGCGATTTGCGGATGCGGGTTGGATCGGCTTGCCGGTGCCCGAAGAGTTCGGCGGCCAGGGCCTGCCGTCGGTCCTGCTCGGCCCGACGCTGGAGATGTGGAACGGCGCCAACGTCGGCTTTGCCAACGGACCGTTGCTCAACCAAGGTGCGATCGAAGCGATCGAGCTGTGCGGTTCGCACGAACAAAAGGTGCGCTACATCCCGAATCTCGTTTCGGGCAAATGGACCGGGACGATGTGTCTGACCGAACCGCAAGCCGGCACCGATCTCGCGCAAGTGCGCGCCAAAGCCGCTCCCGAAGGCGATCGCTATTTGATCGCCGGATCGAAAATCTTCATTACGTTCGGCGAACACGATATGGCCGAGAACATCATTCACTTGGTGCTCGCGCGCATTCCTGGCGCGCCCGAAGGCACCAAAGGCATCTCGCTGTTCATCGTTCCCAAGTTCTTGGTCAACGACGATGGTTCGCTGGGCGAACGCAACGACGTGCAGTGCGCGTCGATCGAGCACAAGCTCGGCATCAACGGCAACCCGACCTGTACGCTCAACTACGGCGAAAAAGGAAAAGGCGCCGTCGGTTACTTGTTGGGAGAGGCCAACAAGGGCCTCGAGAATATGTTCATCATGATGAACGCCGCGCGCTTTAGCGTCGGCGTGCAAGGCCTAGCGATCGCCGATCGCGCCTACCAACACGCGTTGGAATACGCCAAAGAGCGCGTGCAGAGCCGCGACGCGGCCGCGCGCAACCCGCAATCGGTACGCATCATCGAACACGGCGACGTGCGTCGCATGCTGATGACCATGAAAGCCCAAATCGAAGGTATGCGCGCGCTGTCGTACGTGACGGCGGCCTCGCTCGATTATGCGAACAAACATCCCGACGAAAAAGTCCGCAAGGAACACAAGGCGTTCGTGGAGTTGATGATTCCGGTCGTCAAGGGCTGGTGCACCGAGACCGCGGTCGAAGCCTGTTCGACCGCCCTGCAGATTTTCGGCGGCATGGGCTACGTAGAAGAGACCGGCATCGCCCAACAATACCGCGACGTGCGCATTACCACGATCTACGAAGGCACGACCGGCATTCAAGCGCTGGACTTGGTCGGCCGCAAGTTGATCCGCGACATGGGTTCGACGGCGACCGCCGTGATCAAAAAGATGCAGGCGTTTCACGCCGAGCTCGACGGCGACGCCGATCTCAAGCCGATCGCCGACGCGTTTGGTAAAGCGGTCGCGACGTTGGCCGAAGTTTCGCAGTGGATCGGCATGAACGCGATGGGCGATCTGCGCAAAGCCTTCGCCTGTTCGGTGCCGTATCTCAAACTGTGGGGCATCACCGCGGCCGGCTGGCAAATGGCTCGCGCCGCCAAGATCGCCAAAGCCAAAATTGCCGCCGGCGACCCCGAGCGCGCGTTTTACGAAGCCAAGATCGCAACGACCAAATTCTATGCAACGCACATCCTGTCGCAGGGCGCCTGGTACAAGCGGCAGATCGTCGACGGATCCGGCGACGTGATGGGTTTGGAAGAATCGCAGTTCGACCTCGACCGCAAGATGACGGTCCACTCCTAAATGGCGGTTCAAACCAGCGACCGCGGCGGCGTCCGCATCATCACGTTGGATAACCCGCCGGTCAACGCGCTGTCGTTTGCGTATTCGGCCGAACTACTCGCCGCCGTGCAAGCCGCCGAAAGCGACGACGCGGTGACGGCCGTCGTCTTCACCGGCGCTAACGGCCTGTTCTCGGGCGGCGCCGATGTCAACGACTTCAATACCGAGCCGACGCCCGGCACCAAGAACGTTCGCGATGTGATCGCAGCGATCGAACGCGCAAAGAAAACCTACGTTTCCGCCATCGACGGCAACGCGTTGGGCGGCGGGCTGGAACTCTCGCTCGCGTGCGACTATCGCGTCGTCACGCCGCGTTCCAAGGTCGGATTGCCCGAGATCAAACTCGGCTTGCTGCCCGGCGCGGGCGGAACGCAACGCTTACCGCGGTTGATCGGCGCGCAAGCCGCGCTCGAACTGATGCTCAAAGGTTCGACCGCCGACGCGGAAAAGGCCCTCAAGCTCGGCATCGTCGACGAAATCGCTCGAGGCGACGTGATCGATGCCGCCGTCGCGCATACAAACGGGCCGAAACGGCGCATCTCCGAACGGCAAGCGATCATCGGCAAAGGCATCACGATGCAAGCCGGGCCGTTCGTCGTCTCGCAAGCTCATAAGATGGTGCCGCCCGAAAACAACGGCGGCCTGGCCGCGCACAAACTCATCGACGCGGTCGAAGCCGCCGTCGAACTGCCTTTTGCCTTCGGTATCGCGCGCGAAGCGCGGCTCTTCGAAGAACTGGTCCGGTCGAAGCCGTCGGCGGCACTGCGCCACATCTTTTTTGCCGAACGCGAACTGGCCAAGATTCCCGGCTTGCCCGCGGCGCAAGCGCGCACCATCGCCAAAGCCGGCGTCGTCGGCGCGGGCACGATGGGCAGCGGCATCGCAATAACGTTCGCGAATGCCGGCATCCCGTGCGTGGTCGTCGACTCCAACGACCAAGCTGTCGAGAAGGCCAAGCAGACCGTCTTCGGCATGTTCATGTACCAAGTGCAGAAAGGCAAACTCACCCAAGAGGATGCCTGGAAGCGCGGGCAATCGATTATCTTTACCAGCGAGTTCGAAGAACTGGCCGACGCCGATATCGTGATCGAGGCCGTTTTTGAATCGATGGACGTCAAGAAAGGCGTCTTCGCCAAAGTTGGTGCGATCGTCAAGCCCGACTGCATTCTCGCGTCCAACACGTCGACGCTGGATATCGACGAGATGGCCGCGACCACGCCGCATCCCGAGCAATTCCTCGGCCTGCACTTTTTCGTTCCGGCCAACATCATGCCGCTCCTCGAGATCGTGCGCGGCAAAGCGACCTCGCCGCAAACCCTTGCGACCGCGTTCAAACTCGGCAAGGCGCTGCGTAAGACGTCGGTCCTGTCGGCCAACGCCTTCGGCTTCATCGGCAACCGGATGGTGTTCGATTATGCCGGGGCGGCCGGCGCGCTAGCCGAAGAGGGCGTTTCGCCTTCGCGGATCGACGCGGTGATGAAGGCCTTCGGTTTTCCGATGGGACCGTTTGCGATGGGCGATCTCTCGGGCATCGACGTCGCCTGGCACATCGCCCGCGCGAAACCCGACGTCGTCACCTCGCGCACGAACGTTATCGATCGTTTGGTCGAGTTGAAACGGCTGGGCCAAAAGACGATGGCCGGCTACTTCGCCTACGATAAGGCCGTCGGCAAAGGCCGCCAGCCGATTCCCGATCCGACCGTCGAAGCGCTCTTTGCCGAGGAAGCCGCCAAAGCGGGGATCGCGCCGCGCAGCGTCGACGACGACGAAATCCGCGACCGCCTGCTGTTTGCGCTGATCAACCGCGGCGCGTATCTGCTCGAAGAGGGCGTCGCGCTGCGTCCGGGCGACATCGACATCGTGTACGTGTACGGCTATGGTTTCCCGCCGCATCGCGGTGGCCCGATGTGGTACGCCGATGAAGTCGGCGTCAAGCGCGTTCGCGATCGCGTCGTCGAGTTTGGCTGGAAACCCGCTCCGCTGCTCGCCGAAATCGCTCGGAACGACGGCACGTTTGCCGCATACAAGGAGCCCGTCCATGCGTGATGCCGTCATCGTCTCGGCCGCCCGCACGCCGATCGGGCGCGCCTTCCGCGGCGCGTTCAACCAAACTCCCGGCGCGACCATCGCCGGACACGCCGTCGCCCACGCCATCGCACGCGCCAAGATCGATCCGTCCGAAATCGACGACGTCGTGATCGGCTGCGGACTTCCCGAAGGTGCCACCGGCAACAATATCGGACGCACCACCGCGCTCCGGGCGGGCTGTCCGGTCACGGTTCCCGGACAGACCGTCAGTCGCTTCTGCGCGTCGGGTTTAGACGCGATCGCATCGGCGGCCAAACGCGTGATCGTCGATGGATCCAAGATCGTCGTCGCCGGCGGCGTCGAATCGGTCAGCATGGTGCAAAACGATTTGAATATGTCGCACTACACCGAAGAATGGCTGTTGCGGCACACGCCCGACGTGTACATGCCGATGCTGTACACGGCCGACAACGTCGCCAAGAAATACAAGGTCTCGCGCGATCGGCAAGACGAGTACGCGTTCCAGAGCCAGCAACGCACCGCCGCCGCGCAGCAAGCCGGCCGTTTCGATTCCGAAATCGTCGCGCTGCCGTCCTGGAAGTATAACCAAGATAAAAATACCGGCGTCGTGACCGAAGAGCGCGTCGTGCTGGCTAAGGACGAAGGCAATCGCGCCGACACGACCCTCGACGGGCTCAGAGCGCTCAAGGGCGCCGTGCCCGGCATCGACGATACCACGATTACCGCCGGTAACTCGTCGCAACTCTCCGACGGCGCCGCTGCGATGGTCGTAATGGACGCCGAGCTCGCGCGTTCGCGCGGACTGCAACCGCTGGGAATCTATCGCGGCTTCGTCGTGGCCGGCTGCGAGCCGGGCGAGATGGGCATCGGCCCGGTGTTCGCGGTTCCCGAACTGCTCAAGCGCCACAACCTGAGCATCGACGATATCGGCCTGTGGGAACTCAACGAAGCCTTCGCCGTACAGACGGTCTATTGTCGCGATACGCTAAGCATTCCCAACGATCGCTTCAATGTCGACGGCGGCGCAATTTCGATCGGTCATCCTTACGGCATGAGCGGCGCCCGCATGACCATGCACGCGCTCATCGAAGGAACACGCCGCGGCGTAAAATACGTCGTCGTAACCATGTGCATCGGCGGAGGCATGGGCGCCGCCGGACTATTTGAAGTAGTGTAAGCCTGTGTCATGGTGAGCTTGCCGTGACACTGACCCACGGCGGCGTCTATGGCGTTAGCCGCAATTGCATTGCCGCGAAGTCGAACGTAATCGATCCGGGCGAGAAAAACTGGTGCGAAACGACGCCGTCGACCTTGAATGGGAACGCACCAAGCGGCGAGCCCTCGGGCGTGTAACTCCCCGCAACGTTCTGCCGCACGAACGAACCCAGCGAAACTCTCGCGGCAACAAACGGAACGATCGTCACCGGACCGCCTCCGCCGATCCCCGTCCCGGCGTGCGCGCGATCGAGCGCAATGTGCGCGGCGTTTACCTCCGCCGCCGACGGCATCACCCCGCCGCCCGCCAAGCCGGTGTCCACCAACAACAATCCCACCGGCGCATCGTTAATCGAACCACGCGCAAACATGAAGTGGTCCCCGACCAACCACATCGGCACGATCGTCGCGCCCGCGGTATCCATCGTTGCCCCGCGCGGCCGCAACATCAACTGATTCCCGCCGTAATCCAGCGTGCTCAAAAAGTGCATTAACACGCCGGTGCCGAGAACCCCATCTATACGCCGTCCGTTACCAAACGGTAACTCGCGCGTCGGCAGCACGTTGACGCGTACGCCATCGAGCGTCACCGAGCCCAACGTCAAATGCGGCAGCACCGCCGCACTCACCGGCGCCTGACGCCCGCCGGCAAACGTCCCGGTCCCCGCCGCGCGAGCCTGCACGCCCAACTCCTTCGCGAAGTCGGGATCGATCACCACGGTCGGCGCCCCGGTATCGATCAGGAACAACGCATCGACCCCGTCGGCCTTCACCGCAATCATCGGCAGCGGATCGCGCTGCACGAACGGGATGCGCACGATGCCTTGCGTCAGCACGTTGTCGTACGCGGCGGCACCGGCGCGGCGCATCCGCAGCCCGGCCAGTAACCGCTGCGCCGCAGCCGCATCACCGTGCAAGTCGATGGCCCGCTGCAGATCGACCTGCGCGCGATCCAACTGGTTGCCGTAGAGTTCGATCCGCCCCAAGCCAAGGCGCGCGACCGGATCGTCCGGATTAACCGCAACGGCTTGCGCGAAATCGGCCTGCGCGGTGCCAAAGTCACCCGCCAAGTACGCGGCCTGCGCGCGATCGGTGAGGCTCGGAGCCGGCGGCGCACTGGCACCTAGGCTGCAGAACATGACGGCGACGCCCAACAGCGCGCCGAAAAATCGATTGCTCATCATACCGTGTGCCACTTCGACAGGCTCAGGGTGACAGCCGCTAACGATCAACAATGTGTCATGCTGAGCTTGTCGAAACAACGCCAACGTGTACGACCATCCTCGCGATTTCACCGGTTACGGGGCCCATCCCCCCGATCCGAAGTGGCCCGGCGGCGCGCGACTCGCGCTGCAGATCGTGATGAACTACGAGGAGGGTTCGGAATATTCGATTCCCGACGGCGACGGCATCTCCGAGACGTATCTCACCGAGGTGCCCGGCGCGACCCTGGGGCCCGGCAAGCGCGATCTGATCGTCGAATCGATTTACGAGTACGGCAGCCGCTCGGGCTTCTGGCGCTTGATGCGCATCTTTGCCGATCGCAAGATCGACGTCACCGTCTTCGGGGCGGCGCTGGCGCTGGAACGCAATCCCGAGGCCGCGCGCGCGATCGCAACGTCCAACCACGAAGTCTGCTCGCACGGCAATCGGTGGGTCGGTTTTGCGAACATGAGCGAAGACGAAGAGCGCACCGAAATGGCCAAGGCGATCGCGTCGATCGAGCGCACGATCGGGCAACGCCCGCTGGGATGGTATTGCCGGTACGCGCCGTCGCTCAACACGCGCCGTTTGGTCGTCGAAGAAGGCGGCTTTCTGTACGACTCGGATGCCTACAACGACGACCTTCCATATTGGGTGAAGGTTTCGGGCAAGAACCATCTGGTGATTCCGTACACCCTCGATGTTAACGATATGAAGTTTTCGGTCGCGCCGGGATTTTCGTCGCCGTCGGGATACTTCGAATACATGCGCGATGCGTTCGACGTCCTCTATCGCGAAGGCAAAACGCAACCCAAGATGATGTCGATCGGGCTGCACGCGCGGCTAGCCGGACGACCCGGGCGCAGCGCCGCGCTGGAACGCTTTCTCGATCACGTACTCGCTCACGAAGACGTTTGGATCTGTCGACGCGTCGACATCGCCCGTCATTGGATTGCGAACCACCCGGCTTCATGAACGAGCGCAATCGCGTCGTCGAACGTCTGAACGAACTCGGCAAGATCGGCCGCTACGCACACGGCATCGATCGTCCGCTGGCATCCGCGCAAGAACGCCAAGCGCGCGCGCTGTTTACCTCGTGGGCCAAGTCTCCGGGCTTCGCGCTAGCGCAAGACTCTGTCGGCAACATCTTCGTGCGGCGTGGCGGCACGGACGCCGCTTCCAAGCCGATTTTGGTCGGCTCGCATCTCGATACGGTGAAGACCGGCGGCGCCTACGACGGCGCGTACGGCGTGGTCGGGGCGCTTTGCGCGCTCGAACTGCTCGAAGCCCGCGGCATCGCGACCAAACATCCGATCGAAGCGGTCGCGTGGGTCGGCGAGGAGGGCAGCCGTTTCTCGCTGGGCTGTTTGGGCAGTTCGGTTTTCAGCGGACTGTCGACCGCGAAGGCCGCGCTGGATTTAGCCGACGATGACGGCGTAACGTTGCGCGCGGCATTGGCCGCGCCGGAAACCGGTTTGCTCGACCTGCCGTTGCGCGCGAACAACGACGTCGCGGCCTACCTCGAACTGCACGTCGAACAGGGGCCGATTCTCGAAGATGCCGGCGTCATTCTCGGGGTCGTCACCGCAATTGCCGGTCAGCGTCGTCTGCGCGCGACCATCGATGGCGTCAGCGGGCATGCCGGCACGGTTCCGATGTCGATGCGCGCCGACGCGCTGTGTGCGGCGGCCGAACTGGTTTTGACGCTGGACCGCGCGGCGCGCGAGCAAGGCGATGCGGTTGCGACCGTCGGTCGCATGATCGTCGAACCCAACGGCACCAACGTCGTTCCTGGGCGCGTCACTTTTTCACTGGATCTACGCTCGCCCGACGCTGCGAAGCTCGACGCGATCGAAGCATCATTCGCACGCGCGATCGAGGATGTGCAGCAACGTCGCGGCGTGCAGGTGAGCGTGGAAACGTTCGAACGGCGCTTACCGACACCGATGACGCCAGCGCTACGCGACGCAATCCATCGCGTCGCCACCGCGATGGGCCAGCGTGCGCTCGATGTTCCCTCGGGCGCCGGCCACGACGCGATGAGCCTTGGCAAAATCGCCCCGGCCGCGATGCTGTTCGTGCCCAGCATCGACGGCCGCAGCCACGTTGGTGAGGAACGCACCGCCGACAGCGACCTCGAACTCGGCGTCGAAGCGCTCGCCGCGGCCATCGTTGAGGTTGACGCGATCGTCTAGCCGCGTGGGACCAGCGCTAGTTCTTGTGGTTATGCTCGTCGTGCTTGGCCTTCTGCCCGTTGTCAGCGTGCTCGTGTTCGCGATGCTCGCGCGGATGCGCGTGTTGATGCCCGTCGTTCTCGCGCGGATGTACGTGATCGATATGTTCGCGCGCAAGCTCGTTCTCGACACTCTTGTCGTGTGATTGATCGTGTGTATGCGTCCCGTCGCTCATAGTGAATCTCCTTATTGACCTTGTACCCACCTCTCGGCAAGCCTCGGCGCGGCAATTTGCCGGTGTCGGTAGCAGGCAAGGGCATCCTGACGGTCTAAGGCCCTGTCATCCTGAGCCCTTCGACAGGCTCGGGGTGACACAATGCGTTGGAGGAAGACTCGTGGGCACTACTTCGATCCCCGCGTTTAACGTTGGAAATACCGCATTCATGCTGATCTGCGCGAGCCTGGTGATGTTGATGACACCAGGACTCGCGTTTTTCTACGGCGGTTTGGTCGGACGCAGGAACGTCCTGACCATCATGATCCAAAGCTTCATGTCGCTGGGCTGGACGACCGTGCTGTGGTTCGCCTTCGGCTACTCGATGTGCTTCGGCCCGGACTGGCACGGTATCATCGGCAATCCCACCTATTACGCGTTCCTCAACGGCGTGACGCTGCAGACGATGTTCACCGGCAACGACGCGGGCATTCCGCTGATCGTGCACATCGCCTATCAGATGATGTTTGCGATCATCACGCCGGCCTTGATCACCGGAGCGTTTGCCAACCGGGTAACGTTCAAAGCGTACTTCCTCTTCCTGACTTTCTGGTTGATCTTCGTGTATTTCCCGTTCGTGCACATGCTCTGGAGTCCCGACGGCGTCCTCGCGAAATGGGGCGTCGAGGATTTCGCCGGCGGCATCGTCGTTCACGCGTCGGCCGGATTTGCCGCGCTGGCGTCGGTCCTGTTCATCGGGCGTCGCGTGGTCGTCGAGAACAGACCGCACAACGTTCCGTTGATCGCACTTGGAACCGGATTGTTGTGGTTCGGATGGTACGGCTTCAACGCCGGCTCGGAACTGCGCGTCGATCCGGTCACGGCATCGGCATTTCTGAACACCGACATCGCGGCGTCGTTCGCCGCGGTGATTTGGCTGTTGGTGGAATGGGCGTACGGCCGTCAACCGAAATTCGTCGGCTTGCTGACCGGCGCAGTTGCCGGCTTAGCAACGATAACGCCCGCGGCCGGATACGTGTCGCCGATGACGGCGATGATCATCGGCATTGCGGCTGGTTTGGTCTGCTATTATGCGGTCGCGCTCAAGAACCGCCTGCAATGGGACGATGCCTTGGACGTCTGGGGCGTGCACGGCGTCGGAGGAAGTTTGGGCATCATCTTGCTCGGCGTTTTTGCATCCAAGCTGTGGAATGCCAACGGCTCCGACGGGCTGCTGGCCGGCAATCCGTCGTTCTTCTTCAAACAAGTCGTCGCGGTGGTCATCTGCAGCGCCTGGGCATTCATATTTACCTACGTCATGCTCTGGCTGATCAGCAAAGTCACGACTACCAAGGTCGACCCGCGAGCCGAGGAGGGCGGTCTCGACATAGCGCTTCACGGCGAAGAAGCCTACCCGATGGGGTTGTGACGGTCGACTAGCGGAAGGCGAACAAGTCGATTGCGACGACGACGCCGATGATCGCGACGACGACGCTTCCGGCAATGGCCGCTGCCGGGGCCAGCGCGCGCGTTTGGCCCTGGCTCAGTGCCGCATTCACCGCAACGTACCGATACGCGCCATACAAGCCGATGGCGATACCGGCCGCCGCCATCGCGGTGCCGAACTCCGTCGAAGCATGCCGCGCCGGAACGGCCAGATGCGCCACGATCGACATCTCGCGAGCAAATAGTGAGAAGCGTGCGATGACGAATCCAAAAGCGATAAACGATAGCGCCGTACGCAAATATGCCAGAAACGTTCGCTCGTTGGCCAAAACGTCGGTCGGTCGTACGTCAGATTGCTTCATAGACGCGGGGATTCGCTGCAAATTGACGAAAATCATGGTAAGGCCAACAGTTTCGTGAGGGTAATTCGGACTGCCCTCGCAGGGATGGCGCTTTCAGTTTTCGCTTGGTAACTGTTTGCTTCCGATCGGTATTGAAACAGGTTGGCTCAACCACTATCCCTCGTTGAAAAGGTGACATCCCATGCTTATTAGACAATCGCTTCGCCGCCTGACCACGGCCCTAGGAATTTTGGTCGCGCTGTTGCCGATTTTCGCGCAGTTTCCGCTGCCGGCGCAGGCCGGAAAAATCAAGATCGTCGTCTACAATCAAACCAACGAACGCGTCTGGATCACGATGTACAAGTCCGCGATCGGCCGCTCGATCGTGTGTTCGGGCTGGGCGCACCCGAAGAACGTGATGGCCTGCGAGCCAAATTTTTGGGGCTTGGACGACAACCTCTGGGTCCGCGGTGAAGTGGTCAACAGCGCCGGCGGCGTAATTTCCGATATTGAAGTAAAGGGCTCGCCACGCGTTTTGACTAGCGTTACGGTCTTCCGCCAAGACAATCGCTATCACATACGGGGCGGCGCGCCTTAAGTTTTCCCGCTAACGCAAGGGTTTGGACGGGTGCCCTTGCGAAATTCCCGACCATGAACGTTCTTTCTCGCGCGCTCCTTCCCGCAGCGGTTGCCGTTGCGCTCGCCGCCGGCGGCGCCCGGGCGGCCGCCACACCGCCGATTCGCCATCTGGTATTCGACTTTACCTATACGAACATGATGGACACGACCATGCACGATTCGACCATGAATAACGGCCCCGTTAGCGGCCACACCGACAGCATCGGCGGCGGAACGGATCGGGGGCAATTGGTCGTCGACGTCCTCAGCGTCCAGCCCGACGGTGGCCTAGTCGTCACCATCGCCGAGCACGCTCAGGTCCGCAACGACGCCTCCGCGACGATGTGCGCGGTCTACGGGAACACCCTGGTGGTCTGCGATCCAAACAAGCAAGTCGGTGAGGAGGAGATGTCGCTGCTGCGCTTGCTGGGCAGCAACTTCATCGACGTTGCTCAGATCGATACCAAAAATCATTGGAGTGTCGGATCGGATTCGCGCGACTTGAAGGTGGCCGATGACTTCACCATCGTCAACACCGCCAACAACGGCACGATGAAGATCGTCGAAACGCGCGTCCGCAAACAGACCGGTTCGTCCACGTCAAGTTCGTCGACGTCGGGCAACATCGTCTACAACCAAACCATGAGCGTGCCGACCAAGATCGTCGACGACACGATGATGAGTCAGGAGCTGGGCGCGGGCAATTACAGTACGCAGCACTTGCAGTTGGAGATCGGCTTGGTCAGCGACTCTAAAGCCGCCCCATCTCCTTAACGAACTTGATTGTTAGCGCCAGCGAGAATCGAATGCGCCGTCTATGGGTTGCGCGATGTCGCTAGGTTCCGTCTCTGAAGCGGAACCCGTTCGGGCCGTTTGAATCGACGCTGATGTTCAGCGACGCGCCCAGCTTGAGGACGACCGTGCGTTCGGTCACCGAGACACCCTTGCCGCCGACGTCGACCGTGCCGGTCATCACGAACGTGCCTTGGAGATCGACCGCGTAGATCGACGAGCCTTTATAGAGTGTCATGGTGCGCTTGACCGCGCCGTTTTCGCGGAACTCGACCTTCACCGTGTGGGCGGTGCGATTGAACAAGTTGGCAGTTGGGAGCGTCGCGCGCGTGTAGCCCGGATCTGCGAGCGCCGGACCGGCGGTCGCGACGAACGCCGCAACGAGAAGCACTGCGAGAGAGCGTAGCATCGTTAATTTGGAACTCCTTTGGTGATGGAACGTCGGAACGATTGAAATCGTTCGCCCCGGCTTCGTCGATTGCCCCCGAGCGCGCCGAGCCCGATCTCATGGCGCAGAATACCCGCCCGTCCCAGGAAGATCGCGAGGCAAACAAAGAGCCCGCATAACAACGCGGGCCCGATTGGTAGCGCCAACGAGAATCAAACTTTGAGAATACGTCCTGCCAGGCCCTAACGTGTAGATTTTACAAGGGAGTCCGCCCGTTAGGTCCTGACAAACCCTGTCGAAAACGGCCCATTTTGTTGACCGTTGTGTTGACCGTTTTCGCTATGTCAGGTCCTCATGGGTGAAGCCTGGCGTGGCTCCCGGCAAGCCGTACACGACCTGATCGGCCTTGAGAATATCGCCGGTTTCCTCATAGACCTCGTCGCAGATTTTGACCGCCATGTCGAGCGCCCCGAAAAACGACGGAATCGCCCGGCAGAAGCTCGAAAACGAGGACCATATGGGGAATCCCGGGTGAATATCTAACCGTACCGGCGAGAGCCTACGGCGGATGCTTGCGGGTATCGCGCTGGCGTGCGAACGGTTTCCGCGCAGGTCGGGACAATGGCGTGCTAGGCTTCGCATCGCCGGAGGTTGCCAATGATAACGAAGAGCGATTCACGACCCGCCACAATCCGCACGATTTGCATTCTCGCGCTGTCGCTCTATGTGCTTTGCGGCGGCTTTTCCGACCTGCGGCGTACTTGGAAGCCCATCGGCGTCATCGGGACTATCGCGAACGAGAACGGCGTTATCCAAGCCGTCGATCCCGGTTCACCGGCCGCAAAGGCCGGACTGGTTCCCGGAGATCGCTTCGACATCGCCGCCCTCACTCCACAACAGCGATGGTGGACGTTTCCAGAAAACTGCCTCGCGCCCGGGACGTCGATAACGCTTGGAATATTCCATGGCGACCAGTACCGCCGGGTAAGACTCACGTCGGTTACCGAACACATGGGGACTACTGCGAAAGCGGCCATATGGATGGAAGTTGGCACCGGGCTGATCATTTTGATGATCGGCACGCTGGTCGTCCTTTTGAAGCGCAGTTCCGTCATTTGGGGATTTTACATCTACTGCTTGGCTATCACACCGCTGCTCTTCTCGCGTGAGCTCGACGGCACGCTTCTATTGCCGTACAGTGAGGCGTGGCTGATATCCGTTGTGCTCATCTACGCGGCAGGTCTGCCCGCCTTGCTGATCTTCGCCCTTCGCGTGTTACAAGACGACCTGCACGGATGGCGATTGCTGGCCGAGCGCTCGGCCTTTGCGTTCTTCGCCGTGCTCGCAGCGTTGAGAGCCGGTGCCATTGTCATGAATTATAACTTAGGCCTCCAGGCACAATGGATGGTGGACGTATCCCGCTACCTCTCGTGGCTTCTTGCGATCGTCATCGTTTGGGCATTGCTCGATACGTACGTGCGGGCCAACCTCCCCGACAAGCCGCGTCTACGTTGGATGATTGCGGGAATCGTCGTCACTCTGGCATTTCCGTTCTACGAGCGGTATTTGCAAAGCGCGGTGCCGAGCACACCGGCACTTGCCGACTGGCCGTCGATCATCTTGGCCCTCGCCCCTATCGGTGTGGCCTATGCCATCGTCAAGCATCACGTCATCGACATTCGATTCGTTTTGAGCCGCACACTCGTTTACGGCGCTCTGACGGCGGTGCTCGTCGGGGCATTCGGCGTGATCGATTGGCTTGTTGGACGCGTGTTGGAACAAACGCGGCTGGCTCTTGCGATCGATATCTGCGTCGCGGTCGGGTTAGGCTTCTGGCTGAACGGACTGCATCGATTGGTAGACAAATTCGTCGATCAGGTACTTTTCCGCCGCAGGCACGACGCCGAACGTAGACTGACGCGCCTGGCTTCAGGCCTACCGCACGCGTCATCGTTCGAGATGGTTGACGATGTGCTCGTCAGCGAGATCGGCGACGCGTTGAACCTGAGCTCTGCCGCACTTTTCCGCAAGGACGTATCGGGGGACTTTACACTCCAAGCTTCTGCCGCATGGCCCGAGAGCGCGATGAGCTCGCTTCACGGTCAAGAAGCACTGCTGGTCTACCTGCACGGTTCGAGTGAAGCGTTGCGACTATCGGAAGTTCAATGGCATGCCGCCGGATACCCAAAGGACGCCGCTAGTCCGGCCCTGGCCGTGCCGATCGTCGTCCGCCATGAGGTTAGCGCCGTTTTGCTTCTCGACGCGCATGTCAGCGGCGAGGATTTCGATTCGGGCGAGCTGCGCTTGTTGGAAGCTTGCGCCGTGGCCGCCGGCGCTGCATACGATCACCTCGCGGCCGACGCGTTGCGAAATAAAGCGGAAGAAATGCAGCGGACGATCGATTCGCTTCGGCAATCACTACAAGCCCAGGGCGGGCTTCCGGCTCTGTGACGATCGCGACGAGACACGAGCCAGTCCCGAAGGAGGCGAAACGCGAGCGGTTCGGTATTGGGGTGCACAAATAGGAGCCGCAATTTGAAGAAGACTCGATAAGGTGTCGTAATGTCATAACACCGAAAATCGCTACGGGAATAGCCGTACCCATCCTATTGATCGCGCTCGGCATAATTCTGCAAGGGGCACCAAACAGGCGCGAGGTTCCGGTGGGAAAGGGAACGTCCGGCTGCGAAGGCAGGTTCGTTGAGCGGAAGGACATCATACCAAGTCTCTAGGTGTGGTTGAAGGTTCGAGCCCTTCCCGGTGCACCATGAATTGCTTCAGAGACCATCGGTCTCTGGAGATCTTGTTTACGAAAAGGTGCGCGAACATGAATCGTCTCTTTGGCCCCTTGGCAGTGATCGCAGCGTTGGTCGTCGGATTGTTCATCACGACCTCGCATCCGGCGCTCGCCGGCACACGCTTGTTCTCGGTTTGGAACACCGGGCCGGATCCAATTACGGTACAATTTCCCATCGGCGTCGCAGGCCCCGGTGTGGTCGTCGTAACGGTCCCCAGCCACGAGTTCAAACGCTTTGGGGTTGAGTATGTGGCGTTCAAAGTCACCGTAAAGGGTCCAAAAGACGGCGGCTGCGAGACGAGCAGAGAAATTCCCCTGGGCAGGAACATCACATTTAAAGCGCCGTGTACCGTCGACCTGTCGTAATCGACGGCGTCGCGGGAACCTCGCGCCGCCGTGGTGCCCGGCACGCTTCATTCTGCGCTATCGTCAAAGTGCGCTCGGTAGATCATAAGCGCCCGTTTTGTTGACCAAAGCAGAAAGCAAAGAAAAAAGCCCGTGGTTACGGGCCGAACTTGGTAGCGCCAACGAGAATCGAACTTTTGGAAGTCGTCCCGTATCGCCCTAGCGGGTTGGTTTCACGAGGGAACTAACCTGTTTCGTCCTGGCTCACCCGATCAAAAACGGTGCATTTGGCTGCACGGCGGGTAGCACGGAATCGACTTATGCTCCGTCGGTGAAGCC
>DATKGB010000102.1:0-5907 GCA_035544315.1 Verrucomicrobiia bacterium | reverse complement strand
AACGGAGCATATTCTTCCTAACGCGCGGTTGCGGCGAACGGTTCCAGCGCTGCATCGATCTCTTCACAAACGTCGGCGTCCGGCTCGGCGTGACGGCGCGCTGTCAGCGCGTCGAGCGCACCGGGTGCGCCGATGCGCCCCAGTGCCCACGCAGCGTGCGAGCGCACCATCGGATGCGGATCGGCAACCAAGGCCCGTACGAGGCCGGCGACCGCGGATCGATCGAGCGCGTTGCCCAAAGCGACGGCGGCATTTCGCCGTAATACCGCAGCTCCGCGCCAGCCCATGCCGGTACGGCGGTAGAAACGATCGTAGTCGCGACTCTTCAAGCAAAGCAAGCCTAACAGCGAGGGCTGGGCCACCTCTGAGGACGCCGGTTCGTTTTTCGCATCCATCGCAAACGGCGCGCGCCGGGTCGGCGGACAGGCTTCCTGACACATATCGCACCCCCACACCCAAGTGCCGATGAGCGGACGCAGCGCGCGTGGGATGCCGCCGGTACGCTGGGTCAGGTCGGAGATGCACAAGGTTGCGTCCATCGTGTAGTCGCCGCGCAACGCGCCGGTCGGACACGCGCCCACGCACCGAGTACAGCTGCCGCACGTCTTGCTCAGCGGAGCGTCGGGCGGCAGCGCTATCGAGGTCACGATCTCGCCCAGGAACACGAACGAACCGCTGCCCGGTGCGATCAGGTTGGTGTGTTTGCCGATCCATCCCAAGCCGGCACGCGCGGCCAGCGCCCGCTCGGCCAGCGGCTTGGTGTCACACGCGATCGCCGTGACCGATTTACCGGCCGCTTCGTCGATAATCGCGGCGACGTTTTCGAGTAGCGCGCGCACGCGCCGATGATAGTCTTCCGACCATGCGTAGTTGGAGACGCGGCCGGTGAGCGGGCGCGCTTGGGGCGGCGGCGTTGCAAACGCCACGGCTAGGCAGATAATGCTGCGCGCGTCGGCCAACAACGTCCGCGGATCGGATGCGCGCACGGCGTAGGCATCGTCATAACGCCACGTTGCCAAATCGCCCCGCTCGAACGACGCTTGCAATCGCTGGCGGGTCGCACCGTCTTCCAGCGCGTCGGTCACACGCACGGCCGCGGCACCTTGTGCGATCGCTCGCTCGCACGCCAACGCCTTGAGCGCGACGGGATCAAAGCGAAGCGAGCGGACCATCATCGCCAATCGGGTAAGCCGCATCGATCGCCGCGATCTCGGCGGCGTCGAGCACCAGATCGCCCGCGCCGGCGTTCTCCTCGACGTGTTCGATGCTCGAGGCCTTGGGGATCGCAAACAGCGGCGCGGTGCGCGTAAGGAAGCCCAGAATAACCTGCCGCGACGTGACGCCGCGCGCGCGCGCAATCGCGGCAATCGCTCCAGCGGCCGCCGATTCGCGCGGAAAGCGCCCGCGACCGAACGGCGTGTATCCGACCAAGGCGATCGATTCCGCCGCACAGTACGGCAGCAGCCGCCGTTCGATGCCGCGTTCGCGAACGTGATAGAGCACCTCATTGCAGCTTAACGGAATCTTCTGCAGATACGAACGGGCTTCGCGCAGTTCCGGCAGATCGAAGTTGCTCACACCGATAAAACGCGCTTTACCGCGCTCGACCAAGTCTTCCAGCGCCCGCATCGTCGCTTCGAGCGGGTGGTCGCCCGGCCAATGCAGCAGAAAACAATCCAGATAGTCTAGACGCATGCGCCGCAAGGTCGCATCGCAGGCCGCGATCGTTCCGGCGTAGCTCGCGTTGCCGGGCAAGACCTTGCTCGTCACGAACAACGCTTCGCGCGGCAGCGACGACAGCGCGTCGCCCAAGATCTCCTCAACCCTGCCGCCGCCGTACATCTCGGCGGTATCGATGTGGGTCATCCCCAACTCGATACCGCGTCGCAACGCGGCCACGGCCTGCGTGCGGCGCGTCCCGCCTTCGGGAAAATTCCAGGTGCCCTGCCCGATGACCGGAACCTGCACGCCCCCCAGGCCGAACGAACGCGTGCGCATTAGAAAGCCCCGAAGGCGGCGCCGGCCGCGACATACGCGAGTAGTCCTCCGCGAAGGTGGCGCACGCGTCGGAAGCCGGCGTCGCGCAGGCGCCGCACCGCCCACAGCGATGTCACCCCGATGCGGCAGGCGACCACGTACGTCCGCGCGCTATCGAGTTCGTGCAGGCGCGATTCGAGTTGCGATGCGGGCAGATGCAGCGCGCCGTCGACGATCCCGAAGACCGCCTCGTGCGGTTCCCGCACGTCGAGCAAGATCGCTTCTTGCAACGCGTCGTCGAGCTGCGCCGGATCGACCTCGTCGCTGTCGAGCGGCAGCGCATCCTCGGGTTCGTCGCTGACGTCGATAATGCTCGGCGAGGCGCCGCACAGCGCGCACGCCGGGTCGCGATCGAAGCGCACCTCGCGGGTGCCCGCCCCCAAGGCATCGATCAACAGCAGCCGCCCGATCAAGGGTTCGCCGATACCGAGCACGAGCTTGAGCGCTTCGGCGGCCTGCCACGCGCCGACGATGCCCGCGAGCACACCTAGCACGCCGCCCTCCGCACAGGTCGGCACGCTGCCCGACGGCGGCGCCTGCGGAAACAAGCAGCGATAGCATGGTCCGCGATCGCGAGCGAACACGCTGACCTGCCCGTCGAAGCGAAAGATCGACGCGTAAACGTCGGGTTTGCCTTCCAGATAGCACGCGTCGTTGATCGAGTAGCGCGAGGTAAAGCGATCGGTGCAATCGAGCACGACGTCGTACAGACGCACCAGTTCGCGCAGATTACTCGAATCGAGTCGCAACGGAATCGGATCGACTGCGATGGTCGGATTGAGCGCTAACAAGCGCTCGCGCGCAACTTCGGTCTTGCCACGTCCGATGTCGGCGGTGGCGTACAAGGTCTGCCGCTGCAAATTGGTTTCGTCGACAACGTCGTCGTCGGCAATACCGATGCGCCCTATGCCCGCGGCGGCAAGGTACTCCAGTGCCGGGCATCCCAATCCACCCGCGCCGACGACCAGCACGCGCGCCGCGGACAGGCGCTCTTGACCCGCCAGCCCGACCTGGGGGATGAGCAGATGGCGGCTATAGCGCTTCAAGTCCGCGGATGCAATCGGTTTAGCCACGTCAGCACTTCGCTGCGTGCGTTCTCGCCGGCCGAGGTGTGGTCGCTGTCGATCGTAACCAACGTCTTGGGTTCGGGAGCACGTTCGAAGAGTTCGGCAACGGAGGCCGGACTTACCATGCCGTCGCGCGACGCCGCGACGTAGAGCGTCGGCCGCCCGGCCAACGCCGGAAGCAGCCGATCGTAGCGCACGTCGATGCCCTCGACGAGTTCGGGCAGGGCGACTCCTACGACGTAGGATGCGCGGAAGTCGGTAGCGCCAAGATTCTGCAACGCTTTGAGCGCGGTTGGTCGCCCGTAGCCTGTGGCAATCGCGACCGCGCCGGCGATCTGCGGATCGAGCGACGCGGTCATCAGCGCGGTCATCGCGCCCATGCTATGCCCTAGCGTATAGATCGGCGCCGGGTTCTCTCCCCGCGCATACGCGACCACCGCCGACAGCGCGTCGATGCAATCCTCGACGTCGCGAAGCGTTCCCCCGCTCGCACCGAGCTTATGCCCCGGAAAGTCGATGCTGTACACGCCGAAACCGTGACCGGCCAAAAACGAACATAGGAAATCCAGATTGTGTTTGCTCGACGAATAACCGTGGCCGGCGACGAGGGTTACGTTCCGCGATCGCCGCGGCTCGTAATACAGAACCGCAACTTCGTTGCGTTGGGCGGCAACGCGCAGCAGCTCGACGTTCACGGTGCGGCCTCGTCGTGCGCGCAATTCTCCCGCCACTCCGAGGTACCGTCCGCGTAGGCCTCGCGCTTCCAAATCGGCGCGCGCGCCTTGAGCTGATCGATCGCGTATCGGCAGGCGTCCAGCGCCCTCGAGCGATGAACCGCACCGACCGCAACGACCACCGCTGTCTCTCCGACGCGTAGCTCACCGATGCGGTGCGCGATCGCGATCTCGCAATCACCGAAACGCTCGATCGCTTCGGTTGCAATTCGCTCGAACTCGGCCGTGGCCATGTCGGCGTGGGCTTCGTACGATAACCCGGTCACCGGGCGCCCGTCATCCGCGCGTTCGCGCACGATGCCCGAGAAGGTGGCGACCGCGCCGTATGCGCTTGCGCGAACCAAAGCCTCGACGCTCGCCGGATCGATCGGCGCCGAATCGACGTAGAACCGGTTCATCCGCCGCCAACGGGGGGAAGCAACGCAAGTTCGTCGCCATCTTGCAATCGCTCGCCGGCGTCGACCAGCCGGCCGTTTCGTGCAAAGCGAGTCGACCCCCGCAACGGTTCGATCGCCGGCGCCGCTTGAGCCAATGCGGTCCAAGCTTGTTCCAGATCCGCGCCGTCGCCCAGCGTCAGCTCGCGTCGATCGAAGCCCAACAGTTCGCGCAGGCGCGCGAACGCGACCACGCGTACGATCATTTCAATAGCCGCCGAGGTCGGTCGAATAACCGCGTTCGCTCAACCACGCGCGCGAAGAACCGTGCAACCCCAGCGTGTCGAGGCGGCTGCAGATCAACTTGTGCAACAGCACTTCCCAGAAGTGATCGTCCTTGTCGTAGATCTCGTCGGGGACTTGGTTCTCGGTCCGCGCGAACTCGCGCAAACCGGCCCAATCGCCGCCGGTCAGAATGTCGCGCAGACGTGCGTCGTATTCGGGGCTTGGGACAGCGTTCATCACGCGGTCTTCTTCTCCGACGACAAGACGTAGCGTTCGATCGCCAGCGCGACTCCGTCTTCGGTATTCGATGCGGTATGGGTGGTTATCACTTCGAGGACTTCGGGCAGCGCGTTGGCCATCGCGATCCCCAAACCGGCCCACTGGAGCATCGCGACGTCGTTTCGCGAGTCGCCGATCGCCAATACACGCTTCGGGCCAATCTGAAAGCTCTTGCACAACTCCGCTAGCGCGTTCTTCTTGGTCGCTAGCGGACTGGTAACCGCGCACTCTTCGAAACTGCCCCAGGTTTCGTACTTGAAATGCAACGGCAAACCCGAGAAGTTCGTGCGAACGGCTCGGACGGCTTCATCGCCCAGAAACCGCACGAACGTCGGCGCCGTGCGCAGCACGTCGGCAAACGTCGCGACCTCGTGCCAGCCGGGCCCGCGCATATCTTCCATGAAGACGTCGCCTCCGGCCAGGCGGTAGAAACGCTCGTCGATATAGACGGCCAGCGATAGTCTGTTGAGTTCGGCAAACTCGATCATCGGCTTGGCGTAAACCAGCGGTACGGGTATGTGCCCGAGAATCCGATCGGCCAGAAAGTCTTTGGTCAGGGCACCGTGGCAGCAGATCACCGGCAATCCGATTCCCAACTCGCGCGAGATCCGCTCGGGTGCGTCGATGCCGCGCCCGGTCACGAGCACCACCCGAACGCCCGCTTCCAAAGCAGCCCGAATCGCCCGCTCGTTGCGAGCCGAGATTGCATCATCGCCGCCGAGCAGGGTCCCATCGAGGTCCAGCGCGACCAGATCGTAAGAAGACACGAGCCCCATCATACCCCACCATCTTGCCCAGCACCATCGCCCTTGGCACCGTAACGAGCGTTGGGCTCGAGGCTGCCCCGGGCTTGAGGCTGCCCCGGGGTGCAGCGTAACCAAAAAAGCGGAGCTCCGGGGCTGCCTCAAGCCCGGGGCGGCCCCGGCCGTAACATGTGGCGGAGGGGAAGCGTTATCTATCGGAGGAACCTGATACTTGTGAAACGCGCTCTGTTGACGTTGTTGCTGTCACTGATTCCCGCTGTCGCGGCGGCCCAGGGCCAGTGCAGCCACGAAACGCTCAACGTCCCCGGCGTCCCGGTGACCGTCTCGTACTGCGTAATCGGCGCGAGCACGCCCGGTCCCGGCCCCC
>DATKGB010000101.1:0-4575 GCA_035544315.1 Verrucomicrobiia bacterium | reverse complement strand
GGGAGGGGAGCGCCGAGTTGGCAGGGCACGCCGATGAAGAGGCCCTTTATCCCGTATTCTCCTTGCAGATACGCCGCGCAAGGCATGATCTTGTGCTTGTCTTTCAAGATCGCTTCGACCATCTCAATGATCGAACGACCGGGTGCGTAGTACGCGCTTCCCGCCTTGAGCAAATTGACGATCTCGGCGCCGCCCTTGGCGGTGCGCTCCACCAGGCGGTCGATCGTCGCCTTATCCATCAGCTCGGTGATCGGAATGCCGGCCACCGTGGTGTAGCGGGGCAGCGGCACCATTTGATCCCCGTGTCCTCCCAGAACGAACGCCTGCACGTTGCTTACGCTGACGCCCAACTCCATCGCGACGAAGGTGCAAAAACGCGCCGAATCGAGCACCCCGGCCATCCCCAGCAGGCGCTCGCGGGGGAAGCCGCTTACACGCCGGGCGACCTCGCACATCGCATCGAGCGGATTGGTGACCACGATCAAAATGCAGTGGGGCGAATGCTTAACAGCTTCCCGCGTGGCTGCGCCCACAATTTCCGCGTTGGCCCGGACAAGGTCATCGCGGCTCATGCCGGGTTTGCGCGGGAAGCCCGCCGTGATCACGACGATGTCGGAATCCGCGGTGGGTCCGTAGTCGTTGCTCCCGGTGACGTTGACGTCGCAACCTTCGACCTGGAGGGACTGGAGAAGATCCAGGGCCTTGCCTTGGGGAATGCCCTCGACGATATCGACCAAAACGACGTCGGCAAGCTCTTGGGCCGCCAACCAGTGGGCCGTCGTGGCGCCGACATTTCCGGCACCGACAATGGTGACTTTCTTTCGCACGTTGCTCCTTCTTTATTTACGCCGGCTGAGTGTATCCCGATGCGTTACGAATTGCAAGGCGCAGGGAATTGGGAAGCCTGCCAAAAGTCATCGCGAAACATCTGCTCCGTAAGCGAAGCTTAGAGAACTATGAAGACTGCGGTCACCCTTCCCCCAGCCCCTGCTCAAGCTGGCCTGCGCGGCGCGGTTGTCGGCGACACCCGTCTCTCCTCGATCGACGGCGAGCAGGGCAAACTGATTTACAGCGGGATCGACATCCACGATCTCGCGCGCTCCTCCACGTTCGAAGAGGTCGCGTACTTGTTGTGGTTTGGCGCGCTCCCGACCGCCCAGCATCTCAACGAATTCCGCGCCAATCTCAGCCGCCACCGCGTAATGCCCGACGGTCTGTTAGCGCTGCTGCGGGACCTGCCGAAAAACGGAACGCCGATGGACGCGCTGCGCACGGCAGTTTCGGCGCTTGGGTTGTTCGATAGCGCGGTAAACGATATGTCGCAGGCCGCGCACGTGGAGAAGGCACTCAAACTCACCGCGGTCGTTCCGACAATCGTGGCCGCATATTACCGCCTGTCCCAAGGGCTCGACCCGATCCCTTCGGATCCGAAGCTGGATACCGCCGCCAATTTTCTTTACATGTTCACGGGGCAGGCGCCCGGTGCGGAGGCGGCCCGCGTTCTCGACGTTTCGCTGATTCTTCACGCCGATCACGGGATGAACGCCTCGACCTTCTCGGCGATCGTCACCGCCGCTACCCTCTCGGACATGTATGCGGCGATCACGTCCGCGATCGGAACGCTCAAAGGCCCGCTGCACGGCGGCGCCAACGAGGGTGTCATTCACAACTTGCTCGACATCGGCGAGATCGAGAACGTTGCCGCGTGGGTCGACAAAAAATTCGCCGAGCACGAGAAGATCATGGGCTTCGGTCACGCCGTCTACAAGGCGTACGACCCGCGCGCGACCGAGCTGAAACGGATCGCGAAGGAAGTCGGCGCGACGGCCGGCACAACCAAGTGGGTGGACATGACCGAAGCCATGGAGCAGGCTGTCTGGAAAGGCAAGCAGCTCTATCCCAACGTCGATCTCTATTCGGCTTCGGTGTACTACACGCTGGGCATTCCGACCCAATACTTCACTCCGGTGTTCGCAATCAGCCGGGTCGCCGGCTGGTGCGCGCACTGTATGGAGCAGTACGCCGATAACAAGCTGATCCGTCCGCGGGCGAACTACGTCGGCGCGCGGGGCGTGCAGTACGTGCCGATCGCGCAGCGCACCGAGGACATCAAGCTCCACTCGTGACCGACGTGGGTTGGAAACTGCCGCGCGAATGTTTTCGAAGACAGCTTGGTTCGCCTACCCAAGCCGTGCCAGGGTTCGAGCCCAGTAGCGCTGAGTTGGGGGGCTGATCACATGATGGAAAACTCAAAATGGCGATTCCCGTTACGATTGAAAAACAGGGACTGAAATGGGCAGACAGATAGCTATCGTACTTTACGTGGTGGCGATGGCAGCCGTCATAGTCGGTGTCGATTTCGTGTTCTTCAGAAGCCGTTTCTGGGAACGGCTGATAGTGAATATTGGAATCGTCTTGGTGTTCGCAGCGTTCTACTTGAGATTCCTAAGGCTTCCATGAACAAGGGGCGACCGGAGAGTTGGGCCGGGTCGGCCTGCCGAGCGGACGGCCCTGGCGGCGAGGATGACCTCGCCGAAAAACCAGCCGCTTAGAAGCAGGAAGAAATGCCTGGAGTAAATGTCCATGCAAATCGCAACGGTTTACTGTTCCGACTGTCGAAGTGGGCAGTATGAGCTCCGGGCCCGAGAATGCGGGCGTCGATTTAGTCCACGTGAGCGTCGCGTCGCCGGCAGGTGCCTACACCGTCGGCAACCTGGCGTTCTTTCGGTATATCGTGCGGCTTGCCGAAATGGACTTAGCGGTGTCGCATGCCGACCAGGAAGCGCTCGATATCTTGGCTGCGATCCCGCATGCGTTCGACCTGGAAGCCGGAGAAGAAGGCCTGCACTTCGGCCATGGCTGGCGCGTCGTGCCCGCCCGCGGCGAGCTGGATTGGCCAACCCTTGAAGCGACCCCGCGCCGGCTGCGTTCGGCTTTCGAACGCGCGCGCCGGATCCTGTGGGAGCACGCGGCGCGTTTTCGCGTTAGCGCCCGCGACATCGTCCAGATCGAAGAAGAGCTCGACGCGGTCTACGGCGTCCTGATGCGCGCCGAAGCCGGCGGTTTCGCCGTCAACATTTCCTATACGGCCTAGACCGTCGATGGGAACGACGATGCGCTTTGCATTGCGCGGTGCCGGTGGCGAGCGGATCGACTTCCGATGCACGGTTGGATCGCACGGCTTCTCGCGAGTGCCGCCCGCCGACGCGGCCGAAGATTATTCGTGGTATCGAACCGCGCTTCGTTTAGACGGACGCGTATGCGGATTGCACTTTGTTCCGCAAGACGATTGGCTGATCGTTACGGCAGATACGAAGCTTTCCAAGGCCGCGCAAGCCGATGCGAACGCTGCGATTCGCCGGATGTTCCGGTTCGATGAAGATCTGTCGGCACTCTATGTCATGGCTGCGTCCGATCCGTCGCTGGAGTGGATCGGGATCGGTGCCGGGCGCATGTTGGCCAGTCCGACGGTCTTTGAAGAAGTCGCAAAAACCGTCTGTACGACCAACTGCGCCTGGTCGGGCACGATCCGCATGGTGCGAGCCCTGGTGGAGCGGTTAGGCGGCGGCGCATTCCCGACGCCGCAGATGATGGCGAAAGCACCCGAGTCGTGGTATCGCGATGTCGCCCGAGCAGGATACCGGGGTGCTTACCTGCGCCAACTTTCCCGCGCCGCGGTCGCCGGGCTGGATCTTGAATCGTTGCGGCCCATCAGTGGGATGTCGGACGACGAATGCGAGGCGCGGTTGCTGGCGCTCCCGGGAGTCGGTCCGTATGCCGCCGCGCACGTTATGCTGTTGATCGGGCGCTATCATCGCTTGGTTCTGGATTCGTGGACCCGACCGACGTATTTACGCTTAGCGAAGAAGAAGACGGCCAAGGACGCGACGATTCGGCGAGCGTTTGCGCGCCATGGCAACTACGCCGGCCTGGCGTTTTGGCTGTACCTCTCGCGCGATTTGCACTAATCTGCTTCGTCGAGTATCTAGCTAGCCGTGGATTCGGTCTACTCGAGATTCCGGGGTGGGCCGGTGCTAGCGCACGAGCAGTTCGGCCGCTATCAACGCGGGAATCGTTGCGATCGCGCTGACGAGAAGAAATTGCCAAGGTGTCACGCGGACGTGCTCTCGACGTAGAACGACGAGCCAAAGGATCGTGGCAAGCGAGCCGGTGACCGAAAGATTGGGGCCGAGATCGATCGCGACCAAAGCCGCGTGCGTCGTGCTCGCACTCTGCCCGGCGAGCGCCGTACCGGCAAAAAGCGCGACCGGCAGATTATTGAAGACATTGGCGGCGATCGTTGCCGCCGCGCCGATCGCCAGGTGAGCGCCCCACCCTGGCAACAAGGCAATCGCGAGTAGCCCGCCGTGCACGGCACGCACCGCGCCGGCGGCATCGAGTGCCGCGACGATAACAAATAGGCCCGCAACCAACGGCAGCACTCCCCACGCCATCGACCGCACCACGACGCGCGGCGACGGTCGATCGAAGGGCCAAACCAGCGCTAGCGTCAGGCATAGTCCGATCGCCGCGGTGAGGCCGACCGGCCCGCCGGCCGCATTGACGGCGACGATC
>DATKGB010000100.1:0-5945 GCA_035544315.1 Verrucomicrobiia bacterium | reverse complement strand
GTCGAACACCAACTCGATGTACGCGTTCCAATCATGTCCCACGAACGCCATGTCGGCGTTGCCCGGATAATGATACGGCCCGTCGAGTAATGTCATCCCGAGTTTGTCGGTGTAGAAAGCGATCGACTCGTTCATATCGTTGACGAAGATCGATGTATGCAAAAAGCGCGCCATGACGACTTCTCATTCACGGCGCCGTCGTTGTCCTCTAGTAATCGTCGCCAGGATCTTCCGGGTCGCCCGGGACCGAATCGTCGCCTTCGTCGATCCTGTCTTCGCCTAAAGGCGGCTCTTCAGTGGCGTCATCAACGTCATCCCCAAACACTACCAACGTCGTGAGGAACTCAGGTTTGAGTGGATTCAGGAAGTTGAACATGCTGGAAGCATAGCGCCTGCATGTGCCATCTGGCTGGCATTTTACAGCCGCCTGTGAGCTTCGCGATCGATGCGCTTGTTTACCGCGCTGGTTCGACTTCGCGCCTTCGGCGCTACGCTGACCATGATACAGCTATCTCACCATGATGCTAGGCTTAATGCAAGAAGTAGCGATGCGTTGAGAATACCAATGCGATGCCGAGACGGTCGGCGGCGGCGATTACTTCGGGGTCGCGAACGCTTCCGCCGGGTGCGATGATGGCGGTGCAGCCGGCGGCGGCGGCGGCTTCCAGGCCATCGGCGAATGGAAAGAATCCGTCGCTGGCGCAGGCTGCGCCGCGCGCGGCGTCGCCCGCGCGATGGGCCGCGATTTGCACGGCGCTCACGCGGTTGGTCTGTCCGGCGCAGATGCCTCGCGTCGTGCCGCCGTTGGAGACGACGATGCCGTTGGATTTCACGTGCCGGACGATGTCCCACGCAAACGCCAGATCGAACCACTCTTGCGCGGTCGGCTGACGCTTACTGACAACCGTCCACGCCTCGGGTGCGGCCGCCGGATCGTCGTCTTCGGCCAGCACGCCGCCCAGCGCGCTGCGCACGCGCAGTTCGCGAGCGAGCCGATCGGGCAAGCCCGCCGCGTAACGCATCACGCGCAGGTTTTTCCTTTTTCGTAAAAGTGCGAGCGCGTCGCCGTCAAACGCCGGCGCGGCCACGATCTCCAGAAAAAACTCCGAGAGCGCTTGCGCGGCCGCGAAATTCACACCGCCGTCGGTCGCGACGATGCCGCCGAACGCCGAGATCGCGTCGGCGTGCAGCGCGTCGCGCACCGCCAGTTCGACGCTCGAGCGTTGGGCAACGCCGCACGGCACGGTATGCTTGACGACCGCGGCGCGTACGAACCGTTCGTGCTGCGAATCGATCTCCGTGCCCAGCGGCGCCCGCGACAATAACCGCAAGGTCGCGTCTAAGTCCAACAAGTTGTTGTACGAAAGCGCCTTACCGTGCAGCTGCTCGGGCAGGTAGTCGGTGCGATCCAAATAAAACGCCGCTCGCGCCTGCGGGTTGGTGCCGTAGCGCAGACGCTGGGTAAGCGGCAGCGTCAGCATCAGCGCGCCCGGCAGATCGCCGGGCGGCAGCGCGCCTTCGACGGCCAGGTAATGCGAGATTGCCGCATCGTATTCGGCCGTGCGTTCGAACGCCGCGATCGCCCATTTTCTGCGCAACGCCAGCGGAATCTCGCCGGCTTCCAATGCTAGCAGGTATTCCTCGTATTGCGACGGGTGCGAGAGGACTACGACCTGCGCGAAATTTTTGGCTGCCGCGCGCAGCAGCGAGACGCCGCCGATATCGATCTGTTCGATCGCTTCGGCTAACGCCGTGCCTTCGTGCGCGACGGTGTCTTCGAATGGATAAAGATTGACCGCGACTACGTTCAGCGACGGGATCGCGTAGGTATCGCACGCCGCCGCGTGTATCGCGTCGGTGCGGTCGTAGAGAATCGCGCCGAAGATTTTGGGATGCAGCGTCTTGACGCGCCCGTCAAAAAGCGGCGGAAAACCGGTGAGCGCTTCGACGTCGCGAGCGGGAACGCCCGACTCTTCCAAGAGTTTACGCGTACCGCCGGTCGCAACGATCGCGACGCCGCGCGCATGAAGCGCGCGCGCCAGATCTACTGCGCCGCGTCTGTCGGATAACGAAAACAGCGCGCCGCCCCCGGCGACGGGAACCTCAGACAAGAGCAGGTTCCGGCTCGCGCGCGGTAAGCTCGACCGAAACGATCGTACTCACGCCAGCTTCGCCCATCGTCACGCCGTACAAACGATCCGCCAGTTCCATCGTTTTCTTGTTGTGGGTAACGATAAGCATCTGCGAATCGCTGGCCAGCTCGCGTACCATCGCCGAGAAGCGCTCGACGTTGACGTCGTCCAACGCCGCATCGACCTCGTCGAGCAAGTAGAACGGCGACGGCTTGACGCGAATCAACGCGAAGATCAGCGCCGCGGCCACCATCGCGCGCTCGCCGCCCGAGAGCGCCGCGAGCGCCATCTGTTTCTTGCCCGGCGGCTGTACCGAGATTTCGATACCGGTTTCGGAAAGATTCTCGGGGTCGGTCTGCCACATCTTGGCCTCGCCGCCCGGGAACAACTGCGCGTACACATCATGGAACGCCGTCGACACCAGATCGAAGGTCTCGTTGAACCGCGCTTGGGTCTGCTGTTCGATCTCTTTGATCGATTGCAGCAGCGTCTCTCTCGCGCGCGTAAGGTCGTCTAACTGCGTGCGCAGGAAATTCTCGCGTTCGCCGACTTCTTCGCGTTCGGCTTCGGCGTTGAGGTTGACGTTGGCTTGCAGGCGCGCCAGCTCTTCGCGCAGGCGCGGCAGCTCGTCGGTAATCTCGTCGCTCTCGCCGACGTAGCGGCCCTCGATGTCCTTACATTCTTCGTCGGTGGCCGGATTCTGTGCGAACTGCGATACCAACATGCCCAGTTCGGCCTCGATCTCGGCCAAGCGCGTACGGAACCCTTCGCCGCCGGCAGCCGCTTCGTGTTCTTCGTTCTCGGCCATGCGAACGTCGCTCTCCAACTGCAAACTGCGTTCGGAGAGATGTTCGCGTTCGCGGCGGGCCACGTCGAGCTGAGCGTCCAGCGCGGTCACGCCTTGCTTGAGACCTTCGAGGTGTTCGCGCGTCGAGCCGCCCTTTTGCGCCAGCGACGCGATCTCGCCGAGCATCTGCTCGCGCGCCGATTGAGCGCGTTGTGAATCTTGATCCAAGATGCCGAAGCGAGCGCGGGCGCCGTCGCGCTCGGCGCCCAGCGCCGCGAACTTCTCTCGCAGTTCCGCGACCTGCGCGGCGGCCTGCGCGCGCACGGCTTCGGCCTGAGCGATCTCGATTCGCGCACGCGCGAGTTCGCCTTCCAAATGCCGACGATCTTCGTCGCTCTGCGCGGCGTCGGCACCCAAGCCGCCGCCCAGTTCGCGTTCGCGCTCGCGCGACGCACGCGCCTGGGTTCCAAGTTCGGTTACGCGTGCCCGGGCCGCTTCGAAATCGCCCTGCACGCGCTCGACATCGCTTTGCAGCGAAGCCATTTCGGCTCGCACTTCGGCGGTTTGAAGATCCAGACGTGCCAACGATTCGCGGATGCCGTCGCGCACGGCGATCGATTCCTCGCAATGCGCGGCGGCGCTGGCCAATGCTGCTTCGCGCTCGCCCAGCAGTTCGCGCATGCCCGAGAGGCGCTCGCGTAGCGTCTTCGCCTGCACGCGTCGCGACAGCAACGCGGTTTCGCGCTTGAAGCGGCCGCCGGTAATCGCGCCGCCGCCGGCGATCTCTTCCCCCGATAGCGTAACGATCGTATCGCGCAAGCCGCGTCCGCGCGCCAGTGAGATACCCGTTTGTAGCGTGTCGACGATCAGCACGCTGCCGACTAGGAAGCGCACGATGCTCGCATATTCCGGCTTCGAGCGCACCAACGTATGTGCGTATCCGACGACGCCCGGCACGGCCGCAAGATCGGGCGGCGGCGTCTTGCCTTCACGGTCCGCTAAAGTATCCAGCGGCAGAAATGTCGCGCGCCCGAGTTCCTTCGCGTTCAAATAGTCGATGGCGCGCTCGGCGTCCTCCGACGTGCTCGTCACGATATTTGAGAGCCGCGCGCCGAAAGCAACGTCTAACGCTCGCGCGTAGCGCTCGTCGGTTTCGATCAGGTTGCTCACCACGCCGACGATGCCGCGCAGCTCGCCGCGCTGCCAGGCCTCGACGATCGCGCGCGTTCCGGGCACGTGTCCTTCGAGCGAGGCTTCGAGCTCTTCGATCGTATGCAGGCGGGACTCGGCGGCGGCTAACTCGCTGGAGAACTCGCGGTGAGCGTCGGTCGCGGCCGCCAACCCTTCTTGGGCTTGGAATACTTCACGTTCGGAGCTTTCGAAGCGCGCCCGTTCCGACGCGGTTTGCGCTTCGAACGCGAGTAGGCTGCGTTCGCGATCGCCGTACTTGTGGGTGGCCGCGCCCGCGGCAATTTCCAACTGTTCGGCGCGCAGTCGCGCCGTCTGCGTCTCGGCTTCCAGACGTTCGGCTTCGGCGCGCAGGTTCTCGCCTTGGACGCGACGCTCGGCTTTGCGCGCCGCATGTTCGGCGGCGCCGGCTTCGACTTCGCGCAGGCGCGTGAAGATGGTGTCGAGCTGAGCGCGCGACTGCGCGAGCGTGGTTTGCACGGCATGTTCGCGCTCGCGAGCCGCTTCGACTTGGGCTTGCAGGGGCTCGATTCGCGCGTCCAAATTCGCGATCTGCACTTCGAGCGCCTCGCGTTCTTGCGTGACGCGCGCGGCGTCTTCAGACGTTTGCGTCGACTGCGCTTCGAGCACTTCGCGGCGCGCGAACGATGCCGCGTAGTCTGCTTCCAGACGCGCGAGTTCCGAGCGGCGCTGCTGCCCTTGCGTGCGCAGTTCTTCGAGTTGTAGTTCGTGCTGGTACAGGCGCGTGCGCAGTTCGGTCAGCGTCGCGCTCAGGGACGCAGCTTTGGCGGCCGAGCCGCTGCGGCGCTCTTCGTTGCGCTCCACTTCGCCGCGCAGCGTCTCGCGTTCGGCGCGACGCGACGCCGACGCGCGCATGTACGACAGGATCTCCAAGTCGCGCACGCGCGCGGAGACCTTGCGGTAGCGTTTGGCGCGACGGACTTGCGTTTCCAGTTCGGGAATCCGGCGCTCGAGCTCGGAAATCAAGTCGTTGATGCGGATCGCGTTCTGCTCGGTTTGCGCCAGCCGACGCAGCGATTCATTCTTACGCGCCAGAAATTTATTGATGCCGGCAGTCTCTTCAAACAGCGCGCGCCGTTCGGTCGGTTTGCTGGTGAGGATCGAATCGATCTGTCCCTGCGATACGATCGCGTACGACCCCGGCCCCAAACCCGTGCCCATCAGCAGCTCGGCGATGTCGCGCAAGCGCACTTGCGAGCGATTGATGAAATATTCGCTTTCGCCAACGCGGTAGGCGCGGCGCGTGATCTCGACTTCGTTGAACTCCAGCGGCAGCTTGCCGTCGCTATTGTCGAACGTGATCGCGACTTCGGCCAAGCCCAGCGGCTTGCGCTTTTCGTTGCCCACGAAAATCACATCTTCGAGCTTGCCCGAACGCAGCGATTTGCTCGACGTTTCGCCCAGCACCCAGCGAATGGCGTCGACCAAATTCGATTTGCCCGAACCGTTGGGGCCCACGATCGCGGTGATACCGTTCGACACGTCGATCGAGGTCGGTTCAGCGAACGTCTTAAAGCCGAAGGCTTTGATCTTCGTAAGTTTCAAGTTTGCCTTTGTTGTCGGGGGTTCTAGGCCCCCGAGAGTTCGAGCGCAGCCAGGGCCGCCTGGGCGGCAGCCTGCTGTGCGCTTCTTTTCGAGGGCCCGGTGCCGGTTCCTAACGCCGCGCCGTTTACCTCTACCTCCGAGGCGAACATCGGTGCCTGGAGCGTCCCCACGTTGGCGTCTCGGTAGACCGGGGTGCCGCCCAGGTGCTCCTGGGCGTGGTGCTGGAGGCGAGTCTTGGGGTCGAGCAGGCCGGCCGCGCGCCCTCCTCCCTC